>SSGN01000007.1 GCA_008016945.1 Flavobacteriales bacterium | reverse complement strand
GATCGCGGAGATCGGGCTCCGGCTGGGCTACGGCGATGTGTCGTCCTTCCACCGCGCGTTCCGGCAATGGGTGGGGATGACCCCGTCGGCGTTCAGGAAGGCAAGGAACTGAGGGCAGGGTTGGATGGGCGGCACTGCGGCGCTCGATCCGGCCCGGGGTTCAATAGCTGATCACCACCCCAACACCCCAGCCCATGTCGCTGTCGTAATGCCCGCGCACGGCCCACGACTTGTCGAAGACGTAGCGCAGGCCGGCCATGTACTCGTAGTCGCTGTTGCCCATCAGGTCCAGGCGCAGGCGCGGCGTGAGCGGGATGTCCTCGCGCATCAGCTGCGCGCGCAGGCGGCCATCGGTGTCGATGCGGGCATCCAGCACGAGCAGCATGGGCAGCGTGTACTGGAAGCCGATGTGCGCCACATGACGACCGTCCTTCGTGTTGTTCTGCCGGAACAGGTTGTCCTCGGGACTTTCGCCGTGCTCCTCGCGGGTGCGCCAGTCGATGCCGACATTGGGGAACCACCACTGCATCCCGCCGAGGTAGCGCCCGAAGTGGGCCTCCACCTCCTGTCCGTGCATGGCGTTGTAGCCCAGGCGCCATTCCGTCTGCAGGCTCCACCGCTTGTTCTGCAGCATGGCCTCGCCGTCGATGCCGTTGGAGGCGAAGTCGCTCATGCCCATGAAATGCCAGGCCTTGTCCTCGCGCTCGAAGCGACGCTGTGCCTTGCGCGCGTCGGGCAACGCGGGATCGGGCTGTGCCGCAGGGTTGGTGAACACCCGGCCCATTCCGCTCATCATGTGGTAGAGGATGTGGCAATGGAAGAACCAATCGCCTTCTTCCGTGGCGGCGAACTCGATGGTGTCCGTCTCCATGGGCATGATGTCGAGCACGTTCTTCAGCGGGGCACGATCGCCTTGCCCGTTCACCACGCGGAAGAAATGGCCGTGCAGGTGCATGGGGTGCCTCATCATGCTGTTGTTGGTGAGGATGACCCGCACGTTCTCGCCCTTGCGGATCAGGATGCGGTCCGTCTCGCTCACGGTCCTGTTGTCGATGGCCCACAGGTACCGGTTCATGTTGCCGGTGAGCGTGAACCTCAACTCCTTCACCGGACCCGGCGGCAGCGCGGTGGGCGTGGGCGAGCGCAGCATCGCGTAGTTCAGCGTGATGATCTCCGAGAGCGCGTTACTGTTGTAGCGATCGCCACCATGATCATGTCCCGCACCTTCGGTATGCGTGGCGTCCTTGTCGCCTATGATCTCCGGGTACATCACCACGTTCATGTCCATCTGTTGCAGGCTCATGTGCATGCCCATGTCGTCGAGGTCGCCGTTCATGCGCATCATGTCGTTTATCATCTTCATGCCCTCGAAGTACTTCAAGGGCTTCAAAGGCGCGGCGAGCTGACGGATCCCCGTACCGAGCCACACTGAAGTGGAGCGCACGCGGTCCTCGCTGGTGGCGAGCAGTTCGTAGCTCACGCCATCCGCCGGCAGGGTCACGATGATGTCGTAGGTCTCGGCCACGCCCATGATGAAGCGGTCCACCTCCACCGGCTCCACATCCATGCCGTCGCTGGCCACCACGGTCATCTTCCCACCGGCGTAGGTGATCCAGAAATAGCTGCTCGCACCTCCGTTGATGAGTCGGATGCGCACGCGGTCGCCCGCCTTCAGCTGCGGGGCCTCGTCCTCCGGGCGGCCGTTGGCGAGCAACAGGTCGTAGTACACGTCGCTCACGTCCATGGCGTTCATCCGCTTCCACTCGTTGGTGAGCTTGGTGCCCAGCGCACCGTCCTTCACCGCATCGCTGTAGCTCTGCACCGTACCGGGCCGCAGCTGGTGCTTCTTGATCGCGCTCCAGTCGTTGGCCGCATGCAGGCGGCGATGCACCTCCTTGGGCTTCATGTCGGTCCACTCGCTCAGGATCACCACCTGCTCGGGCATCGGTGGCGCGTTCCGCTTGTGGATGATGAGCGCGCCGTGCATGCCGTTCTGCTCCTGCAGACCCGTGTGCGAATGGTACCAGTAGGTGCCGCTCTGCACCAGCGGGAACTTGTACACCTGGGTCTCGCCCGCCTTGATCGGCGCGGTGGTGAGCCAGGGCACGCCATCGTAGCGGTACGGGAGGATGAGGCCGTGCCAGTGCAACGAGGCCTCCTCCTTGGCCATGGCGTTGTGCACCACGATCAGCGCGGTATCGCCCTCGGTGAAGGTGAGCGTGGGCATGGGGATGCCGCCGTTCACCGCGTAGGCCTTGCGGGTCTTGCCGGTGAAGTTGACCAGCGTGTCGGTGATCACCAGGTCGTAACGCGTCACCTTCGGGGTGAAGCCGTCGGTCAGGTGGGAAGTGCCCAGCGCCGCATGCTGTGCGGTCTGCGCCCGGACAGGTCCCGTCAGCAGCGCGAGCATCAATGGCAGGTACCGCATGGAAGGGATCATCCGCAATGGGACCATGTCGATCGGCTTCGGGCCTCCCTCACTTCGCGATGGTCTCCTTCACCCTTCCGCAGCTGAGCATCGCTGCGCCGTAGTAAGGGTTCTTGATCGCCTGCTCACGGCTGAGCCAATCCGCGCCTCCGCTGTACATGGGGCAATGGTCCAGATAGACCGGTTGCGCCGTTGGTGCGGCCTTGACCAGCTGCAGCATACCGGGCGTGAGCTTGGCGAAGAGCGCGCGTTGCTTCTCCAGGTCATCGGTGGTGCCCAGCGGATGCAGGTGCTCCATCACCGCCTTCATCACTTCGGTCCAGGTGCCTTGCAGCTCCGGGGTCAGCGATGTCGCGTCCACGGAATGCATGATGCCGTCCAGCGCCACGGCCTTCTTCTTCGCGGCAGTGGCGTCCGAGGCCACCAGCGCATCCTTCAGTTGGAAGTAGGCCGCGAGCACCGCATCGAACGGACCTGCTTCGTTCTGCGCCACCGGTGTGGCGACATGAGCGTTGTGATCGTGCGCGGGCTCCGCAGCGGTCGAAGGCTTGAGGCTGCGCTCATACTGGCAGCAGCCGGGCAGCGCGGCGTAGGCCGCCTCGGGCGCCAGGTAACGCTCGTTGTCGTATCCCGCCAGGGCGATGCGCTTCAGCACGGCGTCCAGGTTCGTGCGTGTGCTGTCGAAGGTGATCTGCGCGGTCTTGGCGTCCACGTCCCAATCGGCGGTGGCCTCGCCCTTCACGAAGGCCACCTTCTCGATGGTCTTTTCGCACATCGGGCAGTCGCCGTTCACGGCCACGGTGACGGTGCGTGCGTTCTTGATCCCGTTAACGTGGGATCCGTCCTGTGCGTTGCTCGTTGCCAGCACGAGGAGTGCGGCCACGGAGGAAAAGAGGTTCAGGGTGTTCATGGGCTTGCTTTCTGGGTACAAAACAAGGGCCTTGGGCAGGCGGAGGCGTTACAACATTATTGGGAAGGTTTGTATGGGGGCGTGATAGAGCGATGCTCGACGGGACTTGCGGAATGCCCGCGTGAGGGGGCGCAGCGGCAGCCTGCTGAAGGGGCCACCGTGCAGCCACGTGCAGCGCGGAGGCTGCGAGGAACGAGCAGACCCCGTAGCGCCGTGGATGCCGGCGGACACGAAGCAGCTACAGCGGAGCACCCGACCCGTGCGTGGGCCGTTGCGAGGAGGAAAAGGGGCACGCCCACCAAAGCATCCTTCTACTTCACGTGCCACCTGCCCTACGTGATCCGATAGTGCGGTGAAGGTGGTGAGAGTGGTGAAGGTGAAGAGAAGGCCGTACCATTCTCACTTCCTCACTTTCTCACCACCTTCACTTTCTCACCCTTCTCACCCATTCATATATCCGCCGTTCACAGCTTCACCCACCGCAGCCGCAAGCTGTTGCTCACCACGCTGACGCTGCTGAGGGCCATGGCGGCGCCGGCGATCATGGGGTCGAGCAGGAAGCCGTTGACGGGGTAGAGCACGCCGGCGGCGATGGGGATGCCGATGATGTTGTAGATGAAGGCCCAGAAGAGGTTCTGGCGGATGAGGCGCACGGTCTTGCGCGAGAGGGTGATGGCCTTGGGGATGCTGGTGAGATCGGAGCCGATGAGGGTGACGCGGGCCACGTCCATGGCGATGTCGCTGCCCTGGCCCATGGCGATGCCCACGTCGGCCTTGGCGAGGGCCTCGCTGTCGTTGATGCCGTCGCCCACCATGGCGACGACGTGGCCCATCTGCTGCAGCCCCGCGACGAAGGCGGCCTTGTCCTTGGGCAGCACTTCGCTGCGGAAGTCGTCGATGCCCGTTTCGCGGGCCACGGCCTGGGCGGTGCGGCGCGCGTCGCCGGTCTGCATGTACACGGCGATGCCGCTGGCCTTCAGGCGGGCGATGGCTTCCTTGGCGGAGGGCTTGATGCGGTCGGCGATGGCCACGGCGGCGCGCAGCTGCTTGTTGTCGGCGAGCCAGATCACCGTGTGTGCGCCTTCCTGCCAGCGCTGTTCCTGCTCGCGCCACTTGCCGGTGATGGCGATGCCGTGCTCTTCCATCAGGCGGCGGTTGCCCACGATCCACGGCGTGCCTCCGATGGTGGCCTTGGCGCCTTTGCCGGTGAGACTTTCAAAGGCAACATCCACACGCGGATCGCTCCCCTCTCCCCCGGAGAGGGGCCGGGGGTGAGGGCTCAGATGCCTCACCACCGCCTCCGCCAGCGGATGCTCGGAGCGCGATTCGATGGCGAGCAGGGCTGCGGCGGCTTCGGCGTCGTCCAGGCCGATGGCCTCGATGACGGCGGGCTTGCCTTCGGTGATGGTGCCGGTCTTGTCGAGCACGATGGCGGTGATGTTGCGGGCGCGCTCGAGGCTTTCGGCGTCCTTGATGAGGATGCCGTGCCCGGCACCCTTGCCCATGCCGGCCATGATGGCCGTGGGAGTGGCGAGGCCCAGCGCGCAGGGGCAGGCAATCACCAGCACGGTGACGAGTGCGAGCAGCCCTTGCGTGAAGGCGTGCTCGCCGCCGAGGATCCACCACGCCACGGCACTGAGCAGCGCGATGCCGATGACGACGGGCACGAAGACGGCGGCCACCTTGTCCACGAGCTTCTGCACGGGGGCCTTGCTGCCCTGCGCCTCCTGCACGGTGCGCACGATCTGCGCCAGCAGCGTGGCGGCGCCCACCTTCTGCGCCCGCATGCGCAAGCTGCCTTTCTGGTTGATGGTGCCGGCGAGCAGGGATGCGCCTTCGGTCTTGAGCACGGGCACGGGTTCACCGCTGATCATGCTCTCGTCCACGTAGCTCTCGCCGCCGATCACCACGCCGTCCACCGCGATGCTCTCGCCGGGCCGCACCAGCAGGATGTCGTCCACGTTCACGTCGGCGATGGGCGTTTCCACGGCATGGCCGTCGGGACCTTCGCGCATCACGGTGTTCGGGCGCAGGCCCATGAGCTTCTTGATGGCGCTGCCGGTGCCGGCCTTGGCGCGTTCCTCCAGGAATTTGCCGAGCAGGATGAAGGTGATCACCACGGCGGCGGCCTCGAAGTACACATGCGCCTCCAGCCCGCGGCTGGTCCAGAAGCTTGGCCACACGGTATTGAACACGCTGAAGAGGTAGGCCACGCCGGTGCTGAGCGCCACGAGCGTGTCCATGTTGGCGCTGCGGTGCTTCGCCTGTTTCCACGCGTTGACGAAGAACTGCCGGCCGAAGACGAGCACCACGGGCGTGGCCAGCAGCCATTGCACCCACGGCGACCACGGCGCGTGCATGAAGCCCATGCCCACCACCATCACCGGGATGCTCAGGGCGATGGAGGCCCAGAGGCGCCGCTTCAGCGCGGCCATGCGTTCGCGGGCGATCCGCTCCAGGTCGGCGGCGGCATCGGCCTCGCTGGCGATCACCAGGTCGTAGCCGATGCTTTGGATGGCGGCGCGCATCCGCAGTTCGTCGGTGACGCCCGGCACGTACTCCACGAGCACGCTGTTGGTGGCGAGGTTCACCGCGGCGCGGAGCACGCCCGGCGTGGCCTGCAGCATGCTCTCCACGCTGGCCACGCAGCTGGCGCAGGTCATGCCGGTGACGGGGAAGGTGCGTTTGAGCACGGGCACCTCGTAGCCGTTGTCGCGGATGGCCTTCACCGCGTTGCGCACGGCGTCCACGGGCCGTTCGCTCACCAGCACGGCCTGGCGGTTGTTCAGCTCCACGTGGTATGCCTGCACATCGGGCACGCCGCCCACGGCCTTGTCCACGATCAGCGCGCAATGCTCGCTGTCCATGTTCTCCACGGGCAGGAGTATGGTGGTGGTGTTGGCCATGGGTTCAGGCGTTGGCGGGGATCAGCGCGTAGCCGGACGGCTTGAGGGCGGCGGCCAGCTCCTCGCGGGTGATGCTACCGCGCTCCACCTCCACTTCGGCGGAGTGTCCGGCCACGTCCACCTGCACATGCAGCACACCGGGCAGCCGGCCCAGGATGGTGCGCACGCTGTTGGCACAGCCGCCGCAGGTGATGCCGGTGGTGGTGAAGCGGAACCGCTCGGTGGCGGGAAGTGTGGCTTGGGTGTTCATGGTAGTGCGATCGAACGGCACAAAGGTCCGGAGGCCCCGGGGGCGGGTCGTTACATCGCGATGGGGAAGGTTTGTATCGATGCTAGATCCTCCGCTCGAAAGGCACACCTTCAGGCCAGCCAATTCCGTAGGCGCTGGCGGATCTCTGCCAACGTCGATCCAGAGACCTCACCGATGCTGCCCTGGATCACCTTGTCGGGTAGAGTGGCCAACTAGGCGATCCGGATCAGGCTCGGGAAATTCAAGCCCATTCGACGGATGTCCGGATGCTTTGCATCCACGAGCACGTCAAGCCCTTCCTCCCGCCGGTGCAACTGCGTGCTCACAGCGCAGACCAGCAGATCGTTGAATGGGGGAACCACCGCTATGACCACAGCAGGGCGCAACTTCCGTTGTCCATCCTGCTGCACGAACGACCAGCGCACCACGTCACCGGCCTTCATTCACCGTAGTTGGGGTTCGGTTCCTTCAGGATCAGCCCGCTGATGTCGGGCTCGTCATCGCCATAAGCCGACTCGCCGAACTGCGCAGCGGCGGCCAACAGTTCCTCTCCGCGTTGATCGATCGCCTCGGATCCTTTTGTGCGCAGAAGCTCCAACAGCCGCATCATCTTGACGAGCAAAGGGCCATCGTTGGTATTCACCAATTCCCTGACCAGTTGGAGCTTGAGCACCTGGATGTCCATGGTCTATCAAAGATAGGGATCGGCTGATCGCGCCTCACACTTTCTTACTTCGTTCTTTCTGGCTTGACCCTTCTGCTACCGGTACTTGAACCACGCCCCGTGGAAGGGGTTGTAGGGTGCGTACACCGGTTTGCCGCTGTCGGGACGATGGGCGATCACATAGACCAGCTCGCGGTCGAGCAGGGCCTGTAAGGCATGCACCAGCGCGGCGGAGGAAGAGAGGCCGTGCTTGCGGATGAACGCACCGCCGGTGGGGGTGTCCACTTCGCCCTCGCGGGAGATGGCGGCGAAGAGCTCCCACTGGCCCTTGGTGAGCGCACTGCGCAGGGTGGCCATGATCGCGTCCTGCTCGCGGATGATCGAGCGCATCACCTCCACGATGGTCGGTCGCTCCAGCGCGCGTGCATCGCCGAAGAGCCGGTTGAAGAGCACCTGCACGTAATAGGTGTGGCCGTTGCACCAGTCGTAGCAGAACAGCGCATCGTCCTTCCGCAGCGTTCGCTTGTGTCGCTTCATCAGTTTGCAGGCGAAGTCGGCGTACACCTCGCGGCCGATGCGCTGCAGCTCCACCTGGTCGGCGCTGCCATAGAAGGGTTTCGCGGCGTTGTTGAAGAGGTCCTGCAGGATGTGGCGCTGGCTGCCGGAGAAGATGCAGTGCACGTTGGGACTGCGTTGCAGCTCGGTGCGGAGCACGGCGTCCATGCGCACCTCGGGAAAGTTAGCGACCTGCTGGAACTCGTCGATGGCGAGGAAGATGGTGCGCTTCTGTTCGCGCAGGATCCGGAAGATCTCCCGGGTGGTGGCCTCCTCCTTGTTGGTACGGCCACGTTCGAGGGCGATGCTGGGCTGGCCGCTCAGCTCATCGAACTGCACCACGGGGCGCAGGGCCGAGAACCAGGCCATGGCGTTCTTCAGGAAGAGCTTCGGGGTGGGGTTCAGCGCCTCGTGCACGGCGTTCAACAGGACCACGTTGAAGGCGTGCGCGTCGTCGGCCGCATAGATGTCGGCGAAGACCGTGCGGGTACCGCGCTGCTTCGCGAGGTGGTCGAAGACATGCCGGATGAGCCCCGTCTTGCCGTAGCGCCGCGGGCTGAAGAGCATCACGTGCCGACCGTTGCGCAGGGCACTGGCGATCGCGGCGGTCTCGGCTTCCCGGTCGCAGAAGAGCTCCGGCGAGGCGTAGACGTTCACCACGAAGGGGTTGTCGATCATCATGGATCAAAAGTAAGACATATTGACTAAATAATATTTACTAATCGTATTCGACTAAGTGATGGGCCCGCCCTCACCCCACCTTGTCCAGCTCCTTCCTCCCCAGGCCCATCTTCTTGAAGTCCGACGGCGTCATGCCGGTGAGCTTCCCTCATGCCAGTGCCGTCCCCGGTCGGGCTCATGGAAGCCTATCACCCGAACGGGCATTGTGAGGCCCCCTGGGTCGAAGCGGTGCTTGCACAAGGCCGTCGCCCGGGAACTGGCGCGGGAGCCCATGGCACGCCACGATCAACTTTGTTCACATTCCATGCCTTCTCCGATGTGAATGAGAAACCATAATCCTACGGTCATGTGCAGAACCCTACTCCCCGTCCTATTGGCGATGCTGTCCATCACAACCTGGACTCCAGCGATCGCACAAACCCCCACCTTCGGCTGGGCCAGATCCCTGGGCAGGATATCTTCCATCGTTGAGGTAGCCGAAGCCCCGGACGGCCGCATGGTCGTCATGGGCATGTTCACCGGTACACGTGACCTGGACCTGGGTCCCGGTGTGATGGAGATCGTTGGTGGAGGCGGGAACTCCACATTCATCGCCACCACGCAGGCCGACGGCACCTTGGAGTGGGCCGTAGCACTGACCAGCACGAGCGGCATCAACGGATCAAACGTTGCTGTGGCTCCGGATGGTTCCATCATTCTCACCGGTTCTTTCCGCGGTACGGCGGACCTGGATGCTTCTCCCACTTCGGAGACCCCGGTCACCTCGAGCAACGGGAACAGTGACTGGGACGTGTTCATGACGAAGTACTCCTCCGACGGCGACTTCGTGTGGGGATTCAGCCAAGGCAGCGCCTATGATGACCTCGCCACCAGGATCGCGGTGGATGGATCGGGCAACATCTTCCATTGCCAGCGAGCTAGAGGAAGCTTTGACATGGACCCCGGCCCGGCCACCGTCACCTTCGAAGCCGGCACTAACGCCACCGGTGTTATGAGCAAATATGCGGCAGACGGCACTTTCCAGTGGTACCAGGTGATCGGCCCGAATGCCAACACCATGCGCGTGCTGGCCAACGGCAATATCATCATCGGATTCCCTTTCGGCGGCCAACGGACCATCGGCACGGCACCGAACACCATCACGCTGGGCGATGAAACGGTGTCGAGCGCATACGGCATCGTCCGCCTCAACGCACAAGGTGCTCCGCAACAAGGGGTCTACGTTCCCGGGATCCAGAGCGTTTTCGCTGCCATCGGAGCCGATGGAGCCGTGACCATGGCAGGCGCGATCACGGACGAATCCGACCTGGACCCCGGACCAGGGACCAACATCCATACGCCGAACGGTGTCTACGACCCGTTCGCCCTACGTGTGAACGCGGAAATGGAAGGTGATTGGGGCGTGTCCTGGGGCGACGACTCCTCCGATGACATCGAGTCAATGGACATCGACGGGTACGGCAACGTTTACATCGTGGCGAAGCTCTACGGTCCATATGATGTCGACCCCGGACCCGATGAGTATCTCTTGGACAACGTAAGCAGTACCAATTGCTACCTGCTGATGCTGAACGCCGAGGATGGAACGATGGGATTCGCCACGCGCCTCATGGAAAGTGAGACAGGCTTCCTGAACGCGTACGGGATCCGTCTTGCCGCTGATGGCACCATCATCACCTACGGTGCCTTCCGCGCCACGGCACCCGTGGATCCATGGACCGACTCCTTCTCCTTGACGGTCCAGACCGTACAGACCGAAGAGATCTATATCTGTGCGTTCGATCAGGCGATCGGCCTTGGAACGCAGGAGGCGCCTGGAACGACCGTTCCAACACTTTTTCCGGTACCCTGCACCGACCGCCTGACCGTGACCGGGCACGAACAGGCCTTGCCGTACCGCATGATCGACATGACCGGTCGCGCGATGCTCGAAGGCCGCCTCTCAACGGGGCCATCAACATTGGACGTGTCCTTGCTTCCGCCTGGAGTGTACCTGCTTCAGTTGCATGATGCGCAACAAGCGACCGTACATCCTTTCATGAAACAATAGCGCATTCATCGCATCCGCGAGCCTGGGGCTCCCGGCATTCAACTCGTGCATGGCATGCCCGTGATGAGCGTAAGCTCACCCCACCTTGTCCAGCTCCTTGCGCCCCTGGCCCATCTGCTTGAACGCAGAGGGCGTTAGGCCGGTGAGCTTCTTGAACTGGGTGCTCAGGTGGGCCACGCTGCTGAAGCCGGTGCGGTGGGCGATCTCGCTGAGGTTGAGCTCGCCATACTTGATCAGCTCCTTCACGCGCTCCAGCCGCTGCAGCAGGAAGTAGTGCTCGATGGTGATGCCCTCCACTTGCGAGAACAGCGCGCTGAGGGTGGAGTAGTCCTTGTGCAGTGCCCCAGCGATGTGCTCGGCCAGCTTCACCCGCCCGTCGGTATCGCCGCTGTGGTGCACCAGTTTCACGATCACGGCCTTGATGCGGGCGATCAGTGCGGCGTCGCGGTCGTCCACGAGCTCGAAGCCCTCGGCGCGCAAGGCGCTGTTCAGCTTGTGCAGGTCGTCCAGCGTGGGTTGGCCGCCGAGTTCCACCTCGCCCAGTTCCACATGCCGCACGGTGAGGCCCTGGGCGGTGATCACCCGCCATACCGCCGCCTTGCAGCGGTCGCAGACCATGTTGCGGATGGTGAGCAGCATGGTACGAAGGTAGTGCAGTGGTGAAGGGACCTCTCCATTCCCGCCCGCGCCCGGATGAATGCGCGGTTCACTTCTTCCGGTAGTCGGCCGGGACCAGCTCGCCGCTTTCCGTGCGGATATAGGTCTCCGCGCCGGGCACGATGTCCGTGTTCTGGGCCGAGACGCACAGCCAGCCCGCCTCGCTCTTGCGCACCACGAAGCTGAAGACCGTTTGGCGCGTGCCGCCTTGGCCGCCATGGGCCGTTTGACCGCTGAGGCGCATGCGCACATGCACCACGGCCGCATTCTCCGCCAGTTGCCGCACCTTCACCCGCCCCATCTTCAAGGTGGAGTCCTTGAAGATCACCTTCAGGCCGTAGTCATGCGCCGCGAAGATGTCCGCGCGGTTCTCCCACCACAGGCCCACCACGTTCACGAAATCGGCATCCTCCTCGAAGAGCGCGGCCATGAGGTCGGCACGCCGGGCGTTCCAGTGCTCCACGAAAAGCCGGGGCACATCCTCGGGGCGTTCAGCGGTGTTCATGTTGATCCCCGCGTAGCTCATGGGCACCGGGTCGAGTGCAAAGATCATGCGGCTTCGGTGGCCTGCAAGTGCGCGGGGAGACATGCTCTGTGCCGGGACCCGCAGGTCCAACGGACATGTGCAAGGCGATGGATCCGGCCGAACAGCGCCGCCGTACCGAAGAGCACGGCGCCACCGCCTACCTTTCGGGCCATGATCCACACCGGCCGTATCCAGGAGCTCCGCATCCTGCGCCGTTCCCACGACCTGTTGATCCTCGGCGACGAGGACGAGGTGGAGTTGAAGCTCCACGCCTCCGCGGATCCCACGGGCCGGGCCGAGACCTTGCGGGTGTTCGTATACACGGACCGCGACGGGCGCCAGGTGGCCACCACGCGCATGCCCAAGGCTGAGGTGGGGGCCTTCGCGACCATGCGGGTGCATGCCCTTCGCCCCACCGGAGCACTGATGGACTGGGGGTTGGAACCGTGGTTGTTGGTGCCGCGAGAGGAGCAGGAACGCCCCCTGGAAGAAGGGCGATCGTACGTGGTGCGCGTGTACCTCGATGAAAGCACGGGAGAGATCCGTGGCAGCACCCGTGCGAAGTCGTTCCTCGACAACGAACGGCTCACCGTAAGCGCCGGAGACGAGGTGGAGTTACTGGTATTCGGCCGGAGTGAGCTGGGCTACGCGGTGATCGTGAACGGCATCCATCACGGCATGCTCCATAAAAGCGATGTGTTCAAACCGGTATCCGTGGGCGACCGCCTGGTCGGCTACGTGAAACTGGTACGCGACGACCATAAGCTGGACGTCGTGCTGCAACCCATCGGTTATCGGCGCTACATCGATGCGCATACCGCGCTCGTGGCCAAGCGGATCCAGGCCAAAGGCGGCTACCTGGCTTTGACCGACAAGAGTTCGGCCGAAGCGATCCATGACGAGTTCGGCATCAGCAAACGGCAGTTCAAACAGGCGGTAGGCGCGCTGTACAAAGAGCGGCTCATCCGGATCGAGGATACCGGCATCCGGTGGATCGGCTGAGCGCCGATCAGGCCTTGCGCACGTAGATGCTCTTCAGACCCATGGCCCCGAAACCATCGATCCGGCAATCGATGTCGTGATCGCCCTCCACCAGACGGATCCCCCTCACCTTGGTACCGGCCTTCACGGGTTTGGGCATGCCCTTCACCGGCAGGTCCTTGATCACCACCACATCATCTCCATCCTTGAGCACGTTGCCGTTGGCATCCTTCACCACCGGTCCCGCCAGCTCCGCAGCCACCTCCTCGGGGTTCCATTCGTAGCCACATTCGGCGCACATCTGCGAGGTTCCCGTGGGGTAGGTGATGGCGGAACGACACTCGGGGCAGTTCGATGATTGGCTCATGGCCGCGAAAATACCGGTTCTTCGGGGCTTCACCACACCTGCTGGCAGGGCCATCGGGGCCTATCCGGCGGCGGGCAGCACCTCTCCGCATGAATGCACATGATCGTGGCGCTGCACCTGTTGGGATCAGTGGAAGAACTGCAACACCTTGCTCCACAACTTACGGGTGACCAGCAACGGCGGTGCGGTCAGTCCATTGATGCCCCACGAAGCGCGCACCTCGCGGTTGGCCTTGAGGATATGACGGAGGCTGCCATTGCTCATCCCTCCCAAACGGAAACGCACCAGCACCTCGCGCAGGTGCACCGTGGCGATCCGGTGGCGGTAGAGGAAGCGCAGCAGGATCTCGTAGTCGGCGCCGATCCGGAGGTCGGTGTTGAAGTGCCCATAGCGATCGTAGGCGCTCTTGCGGATGAAGGTGCCCACATGGGGCGGCATCCACCCCCGGCGGAAGTTCTCCCGGTGGTAGGTGCCGCTGAGCCAGGTACGATGCACCTTGTGGATGTCGTGCTCGTCCACCATGATGATATCGCCGTACACCGCCTCCGCATGCGAACGCTGGAAGGCATCGACCACGTGGGCGATGGTCTCGGGGGTCATGAGCAGGTCGCCGGCGTTGACGAAGCCGATCACCTCGCCGGTGGCGGCCCGCAGGCCTTTGTTCATGGCGTCGTAGATCCCTTGGTCCGGTTCGCTCACGAAGTGCGCAATGGCATGGCGGTATCCTTCGAGGAGTTGCCGGGTGCCGTCCGTGCTGGCGCCATCGATGATGATGTACTCGATATCGGGATGGGTCTGTGCCAGCACGCTCTCCACCGACCCGGCGATCACAGGGGCGGCGTTGCGGCACACGGTGATGAGGCTGACCTTCATGCGGGATCGATGATCCGTTCGCGGACCGGCTGGGCGGGGTTGCCTTGGTAGATGGTGTATGGCTCGAGGTCCTTGCTGGCCATGCTGCCCGCCGCCAGCACGCTGTGGCTCTTCATGGTGACCCCGAGCGTGACGATGGCACCGGCCCCCACCCAACTGCCGTTCTCCAGGACCACCGGCCTGGTGTAGGTGGGGTAATCCACCTTCTTGTAGTCGTGGCTTCCTTGAATGATCATGGCTCCCTGGCTGATCACCACATGGTCGCCGATGGTGAGCCGATCGAGGTTGTCGAGCCAGGCTCGTTGCCCGATCCAGCAGTGATCACCGATGGACAGCTTCCATGGGAATTTGATGTTGACCCCCGGATGGATGACCACTCCCCTACCCACCTTGGCCCCGAAGAGGCGCAACAGCATGGGCTTGAGCGACCGGAACGGGAAGCATGGGTTAAGGAAGAAGAGGGCGTTGGTGAAGTACCAAAGGGTGCGTTTCACCGCCCCGGCACCAGGGTCGAAGGTCTTCGTATTGTCGAAGCGACTCAGGTCCACCTGTGGTCTTGCGGTCATGGCCTGAACATGCGGAAACTGCGTTGCACGGGAGCGGGATCGTTCAAATATCGTGAACCCATGGCGTACGCTCCACGCACCCGTTCATCATAGGTCCGCTGATCCATGTCCACGGCTTGTTGTAGCGCGGCCTCGAACCCTTCGGGGTGTTCCAGCGGGAGGTCCCAGCCGGCGTTGGCGGCGAGCAGGCCTTTCCAGGGCGTACGGTCGCTGATGAGGAGCGGCCTGCCTGCGGTGAGGGCCTCGAGCATGGCATGACCGAAGTTCTCACCCACGCTGGGCATATAGAGGAAGTGGGCCTCGCGAAGGGCATCGGCCACCCGTTCGGGGGAAAGCTGCCCGTGCCATTCCACCACCGTTGCGGGCGGTAAGGTCGCGATCGCGCGCTGGCACCGCGCGTGGTAGTCCTTGTCGTACACGGTGCCGTACAGGGTGAAGTGGACCTTCCCCTTCACCCGGGCCAGGCGTTCGATGGCGAACAGGGTGTTCTTCTCCTCGGCGATCCTTCCGAAGCTGACGAGCCTGACCTCTCCCACCCTTTTCGACAACGGTGCCGGTGGCCGGCTCTCAGGCTGGCGTGCGAGGTTCTGCACCAGGTGCACGGTGGCCCCCGCCCCGAACCAGCGCCGGATGTCCCCGGCCTCTTCGTCGTTCGTGGCCTGGAACTCCACGCCCTTGAACGCGCCGAGCCACTTCATCGCGGTAAGGAACGCCCGTTTCTTGAGCCCGCTTTGCCGCATGGGGCCCTTGGCCAGCATGCCGCGCACGGCCACGATACGCCGCACCCCGCTGCCCCGTAGGAGCCACAGTGGCACGATGGTGGACCACAGCGAATACAGCCCGTTGATGTACACCACGTCCCATTCACCGCTTTCGATCAATCGGCGCCATACGGCCCAGGACCTTCCGGCGGGCGATGCGTGGTAGACCCGTTCCCCGGCCTCAGCCGTGGTCCATCGGTCGATGGGCACCCCGGCCTCGTTGGTGGTGGCCATATAGTCCCGATCACCGGTCACCACATGGAACTGCACCTGCGCCCCCAGGTGCTCCACCAGGTTCACCAGGCTCCGCACCGGCCCACCCGCCTTGAAGTAGGGAGCATACCAATCGATGAAGACGAGCACCTGGGGCTTCCTCATCGCTTGAGCAGTGTTCTTTCGGCCAACGCGGCCCAATCATCCGGGGTCCACGAGGCACCGAGTTGCGCCGAGCGGTCGCCCATGCGGAGCAGGTCGGCGTCGCTGGCCTCGATGATCCTGAGCAAGCCGCGTTGTAGATCGGCCTTATCGCCTGCCCGATGCCGGTGGCCATTGGCGGGCACCTCGAGGAACCGTTCGCCCGCCCCCACGGCATCGCTCAGCAGCAAGGGCAGCCCCATGCACGCATGCTCCTGCACCACCACGCCCCAAGGCTCGTAGAGGCTGGGGAGCACGGAGGCTCCGGCCTCGGCCAGCACACCGGGGATGTCCGCAGCCTGGACGAAGCCCCGGTGTACGATCCGCGGATGTCGCCCTGCGGGACTTTGGCGCACCTGATCGAACAGCTCGCCCGTGCCCACCAGGTGGAGCTCCCAGTCGCCTGCGCGCCCCTGTTCGCAGAGTTCGGCGAAGGCGTCGCACAAGAGCTGTTGCCCTTTGGAGGGGATGTAGCGCGCCACGTGGATGAACCGATGCGGGTAGCGTTCGGCCCGTGCACGGCGCGCGCCGGTGAACACGGCGACGAACGGAGCCGTATCGGCCGCATAGAGCCCGGTGAGCACCTTGTGGGGGTCGTGCCCGAGCTTGCGCGCGTACAGGGCCTGGCGTTCACCGGTGGCCCAGATGTGGCTGTAGGTGCGCCTGAGCCAGAACGGCGCCAGCGCCACCGAGAGCCACTGCCGCGGCCCACCACGCCAGGCGGTATCCAGGTTCATGCTGGTGGTGATGCCGTTGCGTCGCATGGTGCGGCACACCTTCAGGTAGCCCTTGTCCACCCAACCACTGGCGATCACCAGATCGGGCGCCAGCTTCTCGGCGAAGGCCAGCAGCTGCTCGTCCGTGAACGAACGTCGGTCGTGGAAGGTGATGCCCGGATGTGCACCGATGACGAACGGCGCTTCGGCGTTCACCGGCCAACGCACCAGGTCGATCCGGGTGCCCGTTCGCGCCACGAGCGCATCGAGACAGGCCAGTACATAGGGGGCCACCTCGGTGTAGAGCACCAGTGTACGGGAGGGGTTCGCAGCAGCCACAGATACAAGGAAGAGCGGCCAAATGTACCAGCCGGCGTAGAAGTCGCCCGGTGGCGAAAGACCTATCGGATACGTACGTCCACCACCTCGCGCACCCGACGCCCGCGCGAAAGCCTCTTCCGGTAACGGCCCACCCAGAGGAAGATCAACGGCGCGCCCACCAACGTAGGCCACAGCCAACGCAGCCACACGGGCTGGATGAAGGTGAGATTCACCACGCTGAAGGCCGATACGGTAGCGATGTAGGCACCGAGGAAACCACCCATGTGGCCGAAGAGCCATTCGTGCTTCTCGTGGCTTCGCTGGTAGAAGCGCTGTAGGTTGCGCCAGACCAGGAGGCTTCCGATGAGGCCGAACGCCAGGAAGAGGATGGTCCCAGTGCCGCGGTGCCCAAGCATGAAATTAACGAAGCCCCAGATGAAGAGCCCCCCGTTGACCACCCCTGCCGTGCCTTGGACCACCAGGTCCATGGTGCTGGGTTTCTGCCCGGCGTGCAGCCGCTTATGGTACAGCGAACGATAGCCCGAGGCGGCCATGTGGAAGCTGAACACCGCCAACATGGCCAGGAACCAATTGTTGAGCCATACCCCCAACACGATGGCGGTAACGGCCACCACCGCCATGGCATAGAAATAGACCTTTCCCCAGCGGCGGTGCGCATCGCCGCCTTTGCGCACGGCCATGGCCAATGGCGCCACCACCAAGGCGATGAAGCCCGCCGCGATGTGCAACCCGCGCACCCCCCCCAGGATCTGCTCCTCCATCGTTCGTGGGGTCGCCTGCCCACCGGGCAGGCTTTCCGCGTCGAAAATAATGCGCACGGACCATTGCCATGGCCGATCTTCGGCCGCCATGGAAGGTTGTGCGTTGGATCGGGCAGGTCGGTGGGGGCGACTGGTGCCGTGGTGCCTTCCGGCAACGGTGGTCGGCCTGGCGCTGTTCGTGGTCCTTGGGCAGGGATGGGTCGGCCCGGCGGGGATCCACTTCATCCGGCAAACGGACTCCATGGCCTTCGTGGTCCATTTCCGCGAGTTTGGCGCGAACCTCTTCGCCCCGGGTGTGTTGGACCTTCGCAACGCGCCCGACCACGGTGCGGCGGCGGGTGAGTTCCCCCTCCACTACTGGATCATCGCCTGCCTGGAACGCACGGCGGGCCCCATGCCCATGGCCATCCGTTGGCTGAGCCTGGGCGCGGTGTTCCTGGCCCTCGTCCACTTCGCACGCACGGTGGGCCAGCTGCTCGAGGCACGGTTCACCGGGTACGCCATCACCCTTACCCTCGTTGGCTCGCCGGTACTGGCCTACTACACCTTCAACCACCTGCCCGATGCCTTGGTGTTCGCCCTGGTACTGAGCGGCTGGAGCCTGGTGATGCCCGGGCTCGTATCGGACAGGCCGAGGTTCCGGTGGGCCGCCCTGGTCCTCTTCACCCTGGCCGGAGCCATCAAAGCCCCCGCGGCGATGCACCTGATCGCTTGGACCGTGATCCTGACCCTGAACCGGCCACGCGAACCACTGGGCGTAGGCAAGGCCTCGGCGCTGCTCCTGGGGATCGCCCTGGTGGGGGCATGGCACCTCTACGCACGCTGGTACAACAGCCACCACGGCACCCACTACTTCCTCACCTGGGCCGAACCCGTTTGGGCCATGACACCGGACGAACAGCGGAACACCTGGCTCCTGATCACCGACTACTGGTGGACCAAATACCTGCATCCATCGGCGTGGCACCTGGCCGGGGTGCTCTGCCTCCTGCTCCTGCTGCGTTGGCGTCATCTGGCGCAGAACGAACGAGCGGTGCTGGCGCTGCTCTGGGCCTCGGCCACGGCGTTCGTGCTGCTGTTCTTCAGGAAGTTCGCCGATCACGATTACTACTTCCTCACCCTGCTCCCAGCGATCGCCTGGACGCTGGTGTTCGGAACCAAGGCCATGTTCCCGTGGCTGCGGAAGCCCTGGGCACGAACCGGCAGTGCCATGGTGTGGGGTGGGCTGGCCATTGCAAGCCTGCTGCTGGGCAGGCTCGAGATCCATCGGCGAACGACCGGCGCCGCGCGCGACCACGCCCGGGTGGCGCCCTACCTGAGCGGGATCCATGGATCGATCGCCCACATGGGGCTACCTACGGATGCCCGGGTGGTGGTCCTTGGCGACAGCAGCGCGAACGGTGCGCTCACGGCCGTGGCGCGCATGGGCTGGGCATTCCCCGGATATCCGGCCGCGCCGGAACCCAGCGTACGACGCATGCTCGACATGGGGGCTACGCACCTGCTGGTGATCGACCATCCGACACCGGAGCTCACCGGCCATCGCCACCTTACCGGAACGGATCACTGGGACCTCTGGGAGCTCACTCGATGAGCACCTGTTGGGCCGAACGCAGCCGAAGATCTTCGTACAACTGTAGGGTGTACACCCCGGGCACCAAGGTCGGCACAAGGAATTCGCCGGAAGAGGCACGCACCTCGGCCACCCGGCGCCCGACGACATCGCGGAAAACCACCCGGGAGATCGCACCACCGCCGTGTACCTGGGCCATCGCACCAACACCCAGCGGCATAGGCACGACCCTGAACGCACCGGAGGGAACTCCTTCCCGCACACCGACCGGATCGCTGTACGAGCCCACTGGGCCATTCAGGGTATCGCCATCGCTCCGGATCACGAAGAAGGACTCGGCCCCAGGGCCGAAGGAGCGGGTGGAACCGGCTATGTAGTAGGCGCCATCGTTGGCCAGGTCCATGGACCAAGCCTCATCGCGTTGCACCCCGCCGTAGGTGGGTCCGCTGAGGAATTCACCACCGGGATCCAGGAAAAGCATGGAGATATCGCGATCGCCAGCCCCATGTTCCGCGGTGTATCCCGCCACGGAGATCCGACCATCGGCCAAAGCCCGAACGGTACGGGCCTCCCAATCGGCCCCGCCACTGGAGACCGCCCGTGACATCAACACCTGACCGGTGGCCGAGACCTTGGCCAGGTACATCCGCCGATGCTCCTCCCCGGCAAACATGTATCCCGCCAAGAACACCGCATCCTGATCATCCACATCGATACCGCCGACCCACTGGGTACCGGCCTCTTCGACCCGTGTGCACCACTGCGCCGTACCGTCCACCCCCACCGCGCATACCAGGCCATCGGCCTCCTCACCGTCGCCGGTGGTACCGGCCACCACGTAACTCCCGGTGGAAAGCACCCGCACGTAGCCGCCATCGTCACTGCCGGAGGTGCCGTAGCCATTCATCCAGAGCACCTCGCCCATCAGGTCCATCCGCAGGAGCAAGAGGTCGCCCGCCGGGTCGTCCATGCCGAAGGTGGTGCCCCCCAGGACCAGGTGCGTGCCATCGTAGTCACCACTTGAAAGGAAGTCCCAGGCCGCGGTACCATAGCTCCGCTCCCAGAGCACGGCGCCCTCGGCCGACACCCGGACCGCATAACCGTCGTACCCGCCGTGTTCCCCGGTGTCGGTGATCCCCACCGCCAGGAAGCCGCCATCGGGCAGCAGCACCACCGCACGTCCTTCCTGCACACCGGGCCCTCCCACCACCAACGACCATGTCCGGTCCCCCTCCTGGTCCACGCGGATCAAGTAGAGGTCTCCCCCCGCGGTGCCGAAACTGCCGGTGGAACCGCAGATCACCGCCCCGCCATCGGGCAGGGCCTTCACCGCACGGGCCACATCGCGCTCCACGCCGCCATACACCCGTTTCCATGTGTACTGCCCCATGCACGGTACCAGCAAGAGGGTGGCGATGAGCCCCAGCGCTCCACGCCCCCCCGACACGGGCAGTACCTTCGCCACCATGTCGCCGGCCGCTGTACGCAACCTCGTCCTCTTCCTGGTCATCCTGGTCCTGATCGATCTGTATGCGTACAAAGGTGTGAATACCGCGTTGGCCAACCACTCACCCGTACTGCGCAGGATCGTTCGGTTCGTGTACTGGATCATCTCCATCGGTATCATGAGCGTGATGGTCTGGACCCTCGTGAGCATGCAAGGTGCACACGTACGTCGCGACCACAGCTACGTGTTCTCACTGGTGGCCTTGTTCCTGCTGTTCTTCCTACCCAAATTGATCATCGTACTCTTCCACGGGTTGGACGACCTGCTGCACCTGGGGCGGTGGCTGTGGTCCAAGTTACCCACGGGACAGCCAGTAAGCACCGGTGAAACGTTGGATCGTGCCAACTTCCTGAGCCAGTTGGGCCTGATCGTGGCCACCGTACCCTTTGCCGGTGTGCTCTATGGCGTGACCAAGGGCCGCAGGGAGTTCAATGTGGCCCGGGTCGCTATCCAGAGCCCCGAGCTACCCGAGGCGTTCCATGGCCTCCGTATCGTGCAGATCAGCGACATGCACCTGGGCAGCTTCGGGGGCGATGGCACCATCGTGCAGAACGGAGTGGACCTGATCAACGCGGAACGTCCGGACCTGATCCTGTTCACCGGCGACATGGTGAACGACTATGCCGATGAGGCCTCGCCGTTCGTACGGATCCTGGCCGGAGCCCAAGCCACCATGGGCAAGTACAGCATCCTCGGCAATCACGACTACAGCGACTACGTGAAATGGGAGGATGCCTCGGCGAAACGTGCGAACCTCGCGCAGTTGCAGGATATCCAGCGCGAGATGGGCTTCAAACTGCTCCTGGACGAGCACGTGGTGCTGAAACGCGGTGGTGCCGAGATCGGCCTGCTGGGCGTACAGAACTGGGGGCGTCGGTTCCAACGCTACGGCGACCTGGACAAGGCCTTGTACGGCTCGGAGCGGCTACCCTACCGGATCCTGATGAGCCACGACCCCACCCATTGGGAGGATCAGGTGCTGGGTACGGGGATCGACCTCACCCTGAGCGGGCACACCCACGGCGCACAGTTCGGTGTGAAACTGAACGGTGCGGTGTACAGCCCGGCGCAGTGGGTGTACAAGCATTGGGCGGGCCTCTACAGCGAAGGCGCTCAACAATTGTACGTGAACCGGGGCTTCGGCTTCATCGGCTTCCCGGGTCGCGTGGGCATGCCACCGGAGATCACGGTGATCGAGCTGCACCGGGCCTGAGCCTATCCGGGAAAGACCTTGGCGGCCAACGCCACGCTGTGCTCCAGCAGCAACGTATCCAACCCGGTGCGGAAACCGCGCTCTTCCAACGAACGCACGAACCGTTCCATGGGCAGGTTCCCCACGA
The DNA here is from genome assembly GCA_008016945.1 of Flavobacteriales bacterium. The sequence goes on along the minus strand of SSGN01000007.1, from coordinate 19,432 downwards.
GTTCGTCCTCGGCCATGGGGCAGCCGCCGAATCCTTTGATGGCGCCATCGAATCGGCGGCATCCGGCATCCCAGGCGGCCTGTGTCTTCACCGGCCAATTGTCGGGGGTGCAATGGAGATGCGCACCGAACTCCACGTGCGGCATAGCGGGGATCAGCGCACCGAACATCCCATGGATATCCTCCGGCCGGGCCACGCCCACGGTATCGCTGAGGGCGATGATCCGGACACCCAGTTCGCGCACCAAGCGTTCCGTCCACTGCAGGGCCACCTCCGCGTTCCACGGGTCGCCGTACGGGTTGCCGAAGGCCATGCTGATATACACCACCAACTCCTTCCCGCCCCCCTGCGCGATCTCCGCGATACGGGCGATGCGCCCCCACGAGCCCTCGATGCTCGTATTGGTGTTGCGCTGCTGGAAGGTCTCGCTGATGCTGAACGGGTAGCCCAGGTAGGTCACCCCGGCCTGTTGTGCGGCCTGCTCCGCGCCACGTTCGTTCGCCACGATCACCAGGAGCTTGCTACGCGATCCGGATCGGTCTATCCGCGCCAGCACCTCGGCGGTATCGGCCAGCTGCGGAATGGCCTTGGCGCTCACGAAGCTGCCGATATCGATGGTGTCGAAACCCACGCGCAGCAGGCTGTTCAGGTACTCCACCTTGAGGTCAGTGGGAATGAACGGGATGATACCCTGCATGGCATCACGCGGACATTCGATGAGCTTCACTTGCGGCTTCTCCATTGCACGAAAGCTTCGTTGATCCTCTTCAACAATGCCGGGCCCTCATACACCAAGCCGGAGAACACCTGCACCAGGTCGGCACCGGCATCGAGCTTCTCCAGGGCGGACTCGGCGCTGTCGATACCACCCACCCCGATGATGACGATCGGGGGCGGCATCCGCTGGCGCAGGTACCTCACCACCTCGGTGCTTCGTTGACGCACGGGAGCGCCGCTCAGGCCGCCGGCACCGATGGCGTCCACTTCGCTCTTCGGCGTCCTCAGTCCCTCGCGCGCGATGGTGGTGTTCGTCGCGATCACCCCGGCGATGCCGCTCTCCAGCACCACGGCCACGATATCGTCCAACTGCTCGGGCGTGAGGTCCGGGGCGATCTTCAGCAGGATCGGGCGATGCTCGTCCTTCTGCGCATCGCGCCGCTTCAGCTCATTCAGGATACCCAACAGGGGGGCCTTCTCCTGCAAGGCTCGCAACCCTGGCGTGTTCGGGCTGCTCACATTCACCACGAAGTAATCCACCACGGGGTGCAGGGCCTCGAAGCACTCCACATAGTCGTCGATCGCTTGTTCGTTGGGCGTCGCCTTGTTCTTGCCGATGTTGCCGCCCACGATGATGCCCGGCTTACGCTTCCGCAATCGTTGCACGGCCGCCGCCACGCCACCGTTGTTGAACCCCATGCGGTTGATCAAGGCGCGGTCGGGTTTCAGCCGGAACAGGCGGGGCTTATCGTTGCCGGGCTGGGCCCGAGGGGTCAGCGTGCCCACCTCCACGAAACCGAAGCCGATGCGTGCCAGGGCCTCCACATGTTCGGCGTCCTTGTCCATGCCCGCCGCGAGGCCCACCGGGCCGGGGAAGCGCAGCCCCATCACCTCCACGGCGGCCTCCTTCGGAGGTTCCGCGCCACCGCTTAGCAACGCGGCGCCGGGCATTTCCAGCAGGTTGAACGTGAGGCGATGCGCCTTTTCGGGTGAAAGGCGGAACAGCAGTGGGCGAAGCAGGTCGTACATCCGGCGCGAAGGTAGCCGGAGGGCCACTACCCGATCGTGAACCGCACCCCCGCGAAGCCACGCACCCCTTGCAACGGCGCGTAGATGTACGAGGGGTCGAACGTGTACCCGTTGGGGTTGGCGACCGGATCATCGGCGTGGTGGTCGAATGGATCGAAAGGCCGCATGATGGGGTCCTTGGGCACGAAGTCGAGCAGGTTCTTCACCCCTCCGTACACCTCCCAACGATCGTTGAACCGATGCTTCACCTGTACGTTGAGCAGAGCGTGCGTGGGTGTGTATTCGGGGCGGTAGTCATCCGGTAGCGTGGGGGCGCGCATGGGGCCGTAGATCCGACCGGTAAGATCCACGGTCCAAGGCTTTGAAAAGGTGTAGCTGGCGGTGAAGGTGCCCGACCAGCGGGGCGCGAAGTAGAGGTCTTCACGCGTGCCGTGCTGCTGCTTGAACACATCCATGAACGTGGCCCCGGCGAGCAGCCGTAGTGGTCGCCCGATCCGCGCTTCGGCATTGAGGCTCACCCCGCGCGAAACGGCGGAACCATCCAGGTTGTCATAAACGATCAGGTCGGGATCGGCACTGTAGTCGGGCACGATCTGGTTGGTGAAATGCGTGTAGAAGAACGTGGCATCCACACCGAAGGAGCGCCGTTCGCCCGGCCACTTGCGCACGAGGTTGAGGGCACCGTTCAACGAGCGCGCGGGGCGCAATGCGTTGGCGATCACCACGGTGCGTGCTCCGGTGAGGGCGGCATGCTCCTCGGTGAAGAGGTTCACCACGCGGAAACCGGTGCCGAAGTTGGCACGCAGGGCCCACCTGCCATTGGGAGCCCACTTGTAGGCCAGCCGAGGCGAATGCACCAAGCCGTGATCCTTATCGTTGTCGAGCCGATAGCCCAGGAGCAGCTTGTGCAATTCGGTGATGCTCCATTCGTCCTGCACGAAAAGTCCGGGTAGTGGGCGCTGTTCGGGGGTGTTGTGCAGGAATTCGCCCTCAGCGTTGAAGGAACTGGTGGCGGGCGTGTTATCGTCGTAGCGGGTATACCGGTATGCGAGACCGGCGAGCAGGTCGTGCCGCGCGCCGAGCCGCTTGCTCCAATGGAGCTGGCCGAAGTACACGTACTGGTCCGCATCGTAGCGGGTGGTGCCATAGAAGGAGCGCTGCTGATGGCCGATGGCGCTCACCTGCACGATGATGGTGCCCGGCAGCGGCAATTGGTACTGGCCGATCGCCTCCCAGCGCCCGGTACGGATGGTCTCGCCGTAGAGGCTGTCGCCCCCGGCGAAGGCCGGGGTCCATTCCATCTGTCCGCCCCATCGATCCTCGTACACATACCGGACGGCAAGGCTGGCCACCTTGCGCTCGGGGCGACGCAGGGCCACCTTGTTGAAGACCGAGACACGCTCCTGGAGGGTGACATCGGTGAAGCCATCGTGGTTCTCGTCGCGTGGGCTCCCGTAATGGAACAGGTTCACCCCGAGCAGGTCGTTCACCTTCTTCTTCCCGATACGCACACCCACGTCGGCATTGAGCTCGCCCCACGAGCTGCCCATCACATCGGCTGCAACGAGCGGCGCCAACACAGGGTCCTTGGTGATCACGTTGATGATCCCGCCCATGGCCTCGCTGCCATACAACGCGGAACCCGGCCCCTTCATCACCTCCAACCGTTCGATCATGCTGAGGGGGATGCCACTAAGGCCATAGACCGTGCTCAAGGAACTCACGATGGGCATCCCGTCGATCAGGATCATGGTATAGGGGCCTTCCATGCCGTTGATATGGATATCGCCCGTGCTACACACACTACAGTTGAGCTGGGACCGCACACCGTTCACCATGCTCACGGCATCGAAAAGCACCGGGCTGGGGTCTTTGCGGAACAACGTAGGCGTGATGACTTCCACGGGCACCGGGCTCTCGGCGCGCGACACCTCCTTCATGGTGCCCGTCACGACCACCTCGTCCAGTTCGGCCGAGGTCCGCTCCAAGGCGACATCACCGAGCAGGAACACCTCCCCTGCCTTCACCTGGATCCGCCGTTCGGCCGACCGGTGGCCCACCGCGGTGATGGCCAGTAGGTGATCCCCGACCGGCACCTGCAGCACGGAGAAACGCCCTTGGCCATCGGTGAACGCACCGATCCGCGTGCCCTTCACCACCACGCTCACGTAGGGCATGCCCCCCTCCGGACCGATCACCCGGCCCGCGACGGAGCCCGTTTGTGCGGCGACCCGGATCACCCATGGACCGGCAAGAAGAAAAAGCAGCAGTGCGCGCATCATGCCGCGAAATAATCCAATTTTTTAGACTAATCTAATATTTATCATCGCAGAAATGAAAAATGATATTTTTGCCACACCAAGATCGCATGCACAGTCGAAGCGAAGAGGACCACATCAAGGCCGTATATGCCTTAGTACGTTCCGGCCAGAGCGCGGGCACCAAGGACATCGCGGACCGGCTGGGGATCAAGGCCAGCAGTGTAACGGTGATGCTGAAGAAGCTGGCGGAGAAGAGCCTGCTGAAGCACGAGCCGTACTACGGGGTGAAGCTCACCCCGAAAGGACAGGAGCTGGCCTTGAAGCTCGTGCGCAAACACCGGCTTTGGGAGACCTTCCTGGTGGAGCGATTGGGGTTCGAGTGGGACGAGGTGCACGAGGTGGCCGAAGAGCTGGAGCACGTCACCAGTGAGAAATTGATCGATCGGCTGGACGAGTACCTGGGGCATCCCGGGTTCGACCCGCATGGCGACCCCATCCCCGACCGCAGTGGCCGTATCCGCAGCCGTAAGAGCAAGCCCCTGCTAGCATGCGCCGCTGGCGACGTGGTGCGGATCCTGGCCGTGAGCGAGACCACGGACGGGCTCCTCCGGCTGTTGGGCTCCAAGGGGCTTCGGATCGGCACGGTGATCACCGTGCAGGAGACCCATGCCTTCGACGGCAGCATGGACGTGAAACCCAAGAGCGGTGCGGCCTTCAGTCTGAGCAAGGAAGTGAGCCACCACCTGCAGGTGGAGCCCGTGGCCCACTGAAAGGGCCACCACCACAGCACCGAACAACGCGCCGAACACCACGACCAGGCCACCACCGCCGCCCACCATGGACACCATCGTTGAACACCTCTCCCGCATGGACCCGGTCCTGGCGGCCTTCCTGGCCACCACCTTCACCTGGTTGGTCACGGCCGCGGGGTCGTCGCTGGTCTTCTTCTTCGGCAACGCCTCGCGCAAATGGCTCGATGGCATGCTGGGCTTCACTGGCGGTGTGATGGTGGCCGCCAGCTTCTGGAGCCTGTTGGCCCCGAGCATCGCCATGAGCGAACGCCTGGGCCATACCCCGTGGCTGGCACCGGCCATCGGCTTCGGCATGGGCGCCTTGTTCCTCTTCGTGCTGGACAAGCTGCTGCCCCACCTGCACATCAATTTCGACCCCAAGCGCAAAGAGGGCATGGCGACGGATTGGCACCGGAGCACCCTGCTGGTGCTGGCGATCACCCTGCACAACATCCCGGAGGGCCTTGCCGTGGGCGTGCTCTTCGGCGGTGTGGCGGCCGGCATGCCCGAAGCCACCGTGGGCGGCGCCATGGCCCTGGCCATCGGCATCGGCTTGCAGAACTTCCCGGAAGGTTTCGCGGTGAGCATGCCGCTGCGGCGCCAGGGATTGAGCAAGTTCCGCAGCTTCTGGTACGGGCAGCTCAGCGCCATCGTGGAGCCCGTGGCCGGGGTGATCGGGGCGGTGGCAGTGATCCACATGCAGGACTTCCTCCCCTACGCGTTGGCCTTCGCGGCAGGCGCCATGATCTATGTGGTGGTGGAAGAAGTGATCCCCGAGACCCAGCAGGATAAGTACACGGACATCGCCACCCTGGGGTTCATCGGCGGCTTCATCGTGATGATGGTGCTGGACGTGGCCTTGGGCTGACCCGTCCACCACAACGGCCACCCACAGGCCGATCCAGTAGCTTCGCAGCCCCATGACCGCCCCTACCATCGAAGTCAAGAACCGGAAAGCGGGGTTCGAGTACCACCTGCTGGACACCTTCGAGTGCGGCCTGGTGCTGATGGGTTCGGAGATCAAGAGCATCCGGAACAACGGAGCCACCATCGGCGAAGCCTTCTGCCAGTTCGTTGGCAACGACCTGGTGGTGCGGGGCATGCAGATCAACCCGTGGGGCACCAATCCGCACTATGTGCACGAGCCCAAGCGCGACCGCAAGTTGCTGTTGCACCACAAGGAGTTGGAGAAGCTGCGTCGGAAACTGCGCGATACGGGCATGACCATCGTGCCCACCCGGCTGTACATCGCCCCGAACGGCTTCGCGAAGCTGGAGATCGCACTGGCCAAAGGGAAGAAGACCTTCGACAAGCGCGAAAGCCTCAAGGCGAAGGATGTGAAGCGCGACATGGACCGCATGGGGTGACGCATGGAGTGGCGCCGCCATATCGCTCGCTACGGTGATGGCTGGTTCCCGGGAGAACCGTGGGTGCGGTGGACCTTCATCCTCCTTCTCCTGTTGGCCGGTGGACTGCGCTTCTGGAACCTGGCGCACCTTCCCTTCACCCACGACGAGCTGAGCGCGCTGATGCGCCTCTACCCCACCTTGGGCGAGACCATCCAACGCGGTGTGATCGAGCTGGACACCCACCCACCCGGTGTGCAGGTGCTGGAATGGGCCTGGACCAGGCTCTTCGGCACCTCCGAGGCCATGGTGAAGATCCCCTTCATCCTGCTGGCCTTGGCGGGGTTGTTCTTCCACTACCGGACCGCACTGGCATGGACCTCCGCCGGCACGGCCCTGATCATGTCGGCCCTGCTCGCCACGTTGCAATACACCGTGCTTTATGCCCAGATCGCTCGGCCATACGCCGTGGGCTTCTTCACCGTGGCCCTCTTGGCCGATAGCCTTACCCGGTACCTGGCCTTCGGCAGGCGCGGTGCACTGATCGTGGCAGGGCTTGCCGCCGTGGCCTGTGCGTACACCCACCACTTCACCCTCCTGCTCGCAGCGATCATGGTGATCTCCACCCTGGGGCTGGTACCTCGAACTTGGCGCCGGCCCTATCTGCTCATGGGGGTGACCGCTGCCGTCGCGTACCTGCCCAACCTCCCGATCTTCGCCAAGCAATTAGGCCATGGCGGGTTGGGCGGGTGGCTTAGCGCGCCGGACGCGGCGTGGATACCCCGGTACCTCGCATGGATCCTTCACTTCTCGCTTCCGCTCATGGTGTGCGTGGGGAGCGTGGTGCTCCTGGCCGTGTTGATGACCCTTCGCCAAGGTGCACGACCAGGACCGGCTTCGTGGCTTTTCGCCGTGTGGGCCCTGGCGCCGTGGGTGATCGGCCATGCGTACAGCGTGTGGCGCGAGCCGGTGCTGCAATACAGTGTCCTGCTGTTCAGCTTCCCGTTCCTGCTCGGTTGGCTCTTCATGGGGTTGCGACATGCCAGCCGTCCGTTCGTGGTCGGTGCGGTGGTGGTACTGGCCCTGCTCTCCGCCAAGACCCTCATCGTGGACCGCAGACACTACGCCCTCTTCAACGATTCGCCCTACGCGGCCATGGTGCGCATGGCCATGGAGCAGGTGGAGCAGCACGGCCCCGATAACACCTTGGTGGTGTTCGATGCCCCCCGGCCACAGGTCGAGTTCCACGTGCGGCGGCATGGCTTGGACGAACGTTGTACCCTTCACTGGCCCCGTACGACCGACGGTACGCGGACCCTGGCACGGGCCTTGGCCGACCAGCGCTACGACCGGGTGGTACTGGGCACCACCAATGGCCATTGGCCGGAACGGCTGGCCCAGGTACAAGCGGAATTCCCGTACACCATGCGGCTCGAGGACCATGTGGAGGGCCAGGTGCGCGTGCTCACGCGAAGCCGTGTGGAGCAGCCGATCGTGGACCGCACCCTGCTCGCCGAACTCCGCGGTGGACACCACCAGGGCTTCAGCTCGGTGGTAGCCTCCTTGCCCATGGCCCACGACCCGCACTCCCGTACATCCACTTGGATCATGGACCGGACCGGGTTCGGACTAACCTCCACCTACGCCATGCCCCCCCACACCTACGCGCTGGGTGACCTGTTCGAGGGTGAGATGGAGGCCACCCAAGTCCCAGGTCCGGATACCGTGGCCTTGGTGCTCGAACTGCGCGAACGGGACACCACGCTCGTTTTCCGGGCCACACCGATCAGCAACCTCGGCACGTTGGGCCATGGGGTGGCCAGTGTATCCCTCCCCCCGGACCGATCGCGCCCCGATGGGTTGTCCTTGGTCATGTTCGCCTACGACCCCAAGGAACAAGCCACCACCCGGATCCGGCACCTCAGGCTGTATCGACGCCATGGCAACCCGGTGGTGAACGGATCGTTCGAGCCGGTGCACGACCTAGGGCACCATCCGTTTCAGGCTTCCGGTATCGCCCCCGAGCAATAGCATTTCGTATCGAGGCAGAGGATGCCAAGGGCTCATTGCGGCGGACGATACCGCAGGAGCGTTGAAGTCCGAAGGCGGGGAACGGAGATACCGAGGGCCTGTGCTGCGGAACGATCCCGACGGAGAGGTCCTTCGGCACAGGACCAAGTGGATCGGCCTACACCTGATCCGGATCGAAATGGACCACTCCGCCACATAGCGAAGTGTACTCCGCGGGCTGAAATAAGAACGGCCGCCCTGCGGCAGCCGTTCCTTGGAAGGGGGTGATATACCCACGGTCAGAGCTTGAAGCTCAGGCCGATGCCCAGGGTTTCCTTGAACTGCGTGGCCGGACCGAAATAGGGCAAGCCTTCGGGGTTGGTCTTGGGCAGGTTGGTATCGTGGTCGTAGATCAGCATGGTGTTCAGCGTGGCCGCGAACCACTCGTTCACCTTGAAGGTCCAGAGCGTTTCCCAGGTCACATCCAGGTTCTGCGGGTTGCGCAGGTAATTGCTGAAGAGGTCGCCACGGGTGAGGAAGGTGATGTTCTTGGCCAATTCGCGTTTGTATTGCATGCGCAGATAGCCACCGAGTTCCAGTTCGGTGGTGTTGCCGTTCTTCACCCCATAAACGCGATCGTCCGGTCCCACACCTTCGAAGAGCTTATCGTCATTCACCATCACCAGACGTGCGGTCAGTGGCGAGAAGAACACCGTGAAATTGTCGTTCGGTCGATAGTCGAGACCGACACCTAGGATGGCATACGCCGGCGCCAGGAAATTGGAGATGCGGTGGCCATCCGCATTGAAGCCCTCGGTGAACTGGGTACGGAATTGGAACACCCCGGCGAGGTAGAGGCTCTTCTTCAATTCATAACCGTACTTGCTGTTGAGTTCGATCCGGTCGTCGGTCTTCTGCGGGTCGGCGTTGGCGATCTGTTGTCCGCCGAAAGCCAGCACCAGGCTATTGTCCCAAGCCCTACGGCCCTTCTTCCAGTTGGCGGTGCCGTTGAACATGGCGATCCCGCTCACGGTATTGAAGCCACCGGCCGCCCAGTTGGTGAGGTTCACCTGGGTCATGTTGATGTTGATGATACCGCTGCGCTTCCATCCATCGGGAACGGTATCGGGTGGCAGGCCGGTCTGCATGGCCGAATGCGAAGCATCCCGTGCGCCTTTATCCACGTCGTTCTGTGCAACAGTGGGAAGAACAACGGCGAGGGAGAGTAAAAAGGACACAGGGCGTTTCATTCCGGGTCTTTAGTTATTCGTGTTGGTGATGTTCATGCTTGGCTTGGGCCCTTTGATCCCTGCGGCCTGTAGGGCGATGATCCCCTTCTCCAGGATACCGAAGTGGACGGTCCAGTAATCCTTGGGGTCGCACCAGGGCCGTACGGCGAGCTCGATGCCTTCGAGGTTCAGTTTGTTCACGGTGACACTCGGCGCGGGATCCTGCAACACCAGTGGGTCGGCGGACATCACCCCTTCCAGTACAGCGCGCACCTTGTCCAAGGGTTCGCCATAGGCCACGCCCATCGCCAGGTCCACGCGCATCCTGCCATCGGCGCTGTAGTTCACGATATTACCGTTTGCCATGGCCCCATTGGGGATGATGGCGGTCTTGTTCTCTGGCGTGAGCAGAATGGTGGTGAATATCTGGATCTCCTTCACCGTGCCGAGCACCCCTTGTGCCTCGATCAGGTCGCCCACTTTGTAGGGTTTGAAGAGCAGGATCAGGGTGCCCCCCGCGAAATTGGCGAGCGTGCCTTGCAGGGCCAGACCTACGGCCAGGCCGGCGGCCCCCACGATGGCCACGAAGCTGGTGGTGGCCACGCCCATCATCTGGATGGCCGTAATGAACAGGAGCACGCGCAGGGAGATGGTGACCAGGCTGTGGAGGAACCGTTTAAGCGTGGGTTCCACACCGCGCCGGTCCAACACCTTGTTGAGCAGCGAGGCGAGCATGCGGATGAGCAGCGAGCCCACCCAAAGCACGATCAGGGCCATGAGCACCTTGGGGGCGTACTCCACGAAGAGGTCCATTCCACGTGCAGTCCAGATGGCCAATTGATCCACGGGGCGTTCCAACGGTTCCATGAGCTTGTTGAGGTGTGGTGTTAAGGTAAGCCTTGCTCAGGCGAAAGGTGCTTTATGATCCTCCTTCGCCAGTGTCTCCGCTACCGGGCGGCGTTCCTCCATGCGGACCGGATCGAGCACCTCGATCCGTTCGGTGACCAGCTGTTTGCAGGGGATCATCACCAAGCGGTCGTGCTTGCGGATGGTAACGCTCACACTGTCGATGCGCTCGATCACCCCTTCGTCCTCCCCGATCCGCACCCGCATGCCTGGCTTGAAGCGTTCGTTGCCGTAATAGCTCCCCAGGATATTGCTGAGCACATCGCGCGCCGCGAAGCCATAGGCCACGCCGAAGGCGAGCAGCACCCCGGCCAGGATGATCTGGATATTGGTGGTGATCAGGCTGGTATCCACACCCGCCACATTGAGGGCGGTGATGCTGGCGAACACGATCAGGATCCCGGCCAGGATGCGTCCCACCACCCGACCCGAGGAAAGCTCCACCACATTGCCCAACTGGCTCACCAGGCGGCTCACCTTGTCGGAGCCCCAGATGCCGAGCACGAAAATGGACAGGGCGGTGAGCAGTATGGGCAGGTAGGAGAAGGCCTTCTCCACGGCCCGGCTCACCAGCGAGAGCCCCATGACCTCGGAAGCCCCCAGGATGACGAGTAGGATGACCAACCACCAGACGATGCTCCCTACGAGTCGAGCGGCGGTGAACCCTCCGAAACGGGCCACCACCCTATCCAAACCGGATCGTTGTGCCAGGGGGTCCAAGGTGCGCTCCCCTACCCGGCACACCGCCCAGCGGATACCGTTCGCAAGCAGGTACCCCAGTCCCAACACGAACACACCCGTGAGCAGCGCAGGCAGCCGGTCGATGAACGCACCGGCATAGGTATTGAAGGCTTGGGGCAACCGCTCCTGGAAGAAACTCAGGTCCATGGCGTGTTATGGTTACGATGATCTTTCGATGAGGGGATCGGGAGGCAGTTCGCTGCGCGAAGATCGGCTTCCGCCCACCACGCGGATCCGTTCGAAGAGGGCCGCACTGGGATCCGCCACGAAAAGCTGGAGGATACGCATAAGCAACATCACGAACTTCACGCTCCCCAGCACCTCGTTGCGGAGGTGCTCTGGCGGCTGGTCCGTGGACCGGATGATCTTGAACGGATTCTCGCTCATCCTTCCCGGTACATTTGGTGATACTTCGCCAATGCGCGTTCGCGAGCACGCATGGCCCGCATCTTCACCGCACTTTCGGCCAGGCCGAGCACTTCCATCATGTCCTTCACGGACAACTCGTCCTGGTACTTCATCAAGAGGATCCCTCGATCGCCGGGTTCCAGCGCATCGAGTACGGATGCCAGCCTGTCCGCACGCAGGGACAACAGCTCCTGCTCATAGCGATCCTCTGCCCCATCCGGAAGGGTCAGGTCCTCATCCAGGTCGGTGGCCCTGTGTTTCTGGTCTTTTCGGAGATGATCCAGGCAGTAGTTGTAGGTGATGCTATACAGCCAAGTCCCGAAGCGACTGCGGTGATCGAACTTCGTCAGGTTCACGAACGCCTTGAGGAAGATGTCGTGCGTGAGGTCCTGGGCCTGTTCCTTGTTCCGTGTCATCCCCACGCATTTCTGGAACACTTTCGTCGCATAGCGGTCATAGAGGATGCCGAAGCGTTCCGCGTTCATCTCGCGCTGCAACTCCGTCACGAGCTCCTCGTCACTCAGCTGACTAACCGGCTTGGCCTTCTTCCTGAACAGCACTATGGGAGAGCGTATCCGGTTCTTTTGACGAAGCTCCAGGAAAAGGTCACATCCTGATCCCCCCCCGAAGCCGAGACCCCGACCACGTCGGGCCATAAGGATACGCCTCGGCCATATACGCCACCGACCGGCGGCGACGGCACGCTTCTCGTTCCCGGCATGCGCCAGGCGACAAGAAGGCTATGTGGGCAATGCCGGATTCGAACCAGCGACCCCTACCTTGTCGAGGTAGTGCTCTAAACCAGCTGAGCTAATTGCCCATGACCTTCGGGGCTGCGAAAGTAGGATTCCTCCGTTGATCCCGACGAACGAATGGGTGCCTCGAAGAAACTCGGACGGATGGCGCGCCGCTATCATTCGTCCAAACGAGGCGCTCCGAAGAGAGGATACTGGATCGAAGTATCTGACTGAGGAGCAACAAAGGTTGGGCGAATGTGAGCAAGCGATGACCGCTGTGTTCCATTCCCATGAACGCCGCCGGAACGAGGTTCTTCGCGCTCTCCTGCCGTCACCTCCCATCACCTAAGCCGTGCGGCGTGCTTCGTTGAACCACCCGTGACATGGCGCCCACCACATGACAAGTGGTGCTGACCGCCATCATTCGTACCGAGCCCCGACGCGCTTATTTTTGCGCACACGCCGACCCATGCCTCCAGCACAACCCTCCAGTGGCCGGATCTTCCAGAACCCCATCCTGGAAGCTCTCACCAAGACGCACATCGCCATTCCGCTCACGATCTTCTATGGCTTAGGGATCGCATCGGGTCATGTCTCGGTCCACATCCTGGGCTACAGCGTATTGCACACGCTCTCGTTCTATGCGGTGGGCGCACTGTTCTTCACCCTGATCGAATACCTGGCGCACCGTTACCTGTACCACATGGGCACGGCAGGCAGCGCGCGCAAGGTCCGTTTACAGTACATCATGCACGGCATCCACCACGACCACCCGCGGGATAAGAAGCGGCTGGCCCTGCCCCCGTTGCTTTCGGTGGTGCTGGCCACCTTGTTCATGGGCCTGTTCCGCCTGATCCTGGGCCCCAGTGGCATCGCCTTCGGCGGTGGATACATGACCGGCTATGCCACGTATCTGATGGTGCATTACGCCGTGCATACCATGAACCCTCCGAAGAACATCTTCGGGGTGCTCTGGAAACACCACAACCTGCACCATTACGTAGGCGATACTGGAGCCTTCGGCGTTAGCTCGCCACTGTGGGACCACATCTTCGGCACCATGCCCGAAGACCCGAAGGCGCGGCGCAAAGTCGCCACCACCTGAACGAAGGCCATGACCGGTAGCCGGTCGCCCCGGATCGTTGCAGGGCTGCTGCTGGCCCTGTTCTTGGGCGCCTGCACACCGGACACCCGTGGCGTGCGCCTGATCGGGCATGGCGGATCAGGCACCGAGAGCACGTTCCCGATGAACAGCTTCGCATCGTTGCGGGAAGCACTGGAGCATGGGCTGGACGGCATTGAACTGGACGTGCAAATGACCAGGGATTCGGTGCTGGTGGCCCATCACGCGTTGGAAATGCATGGGGAGGCATGTGCTGGCCGGATCAACGACCATACGTGGCAGGAACTAGCCTCCTGCGCCCAGCCGAACGGCCCGGAAGGCACTTTCCACGGCGTACGGGTGGATAGTCTATTGGCGTACTGCGCAGCACGGTATCCGCAGGCGGAATTCACTTTCGATATCAAACTGAACACCGCTGGGGACTGGTGGACCTACCTACACTCCTTCTGCCGAGGGATCGCGGCGCTGCACCGTTCGTATGGTTTGGCCGATCGGCTGTTGGTGGAATGCCAGACCGGCGACCTGCTGAAAGCCATGTCCCAAAGCGCTCCTGGTATCGCAACGTTCTACTATGCCACAGAGGCGGAAGGCGCGGTGGCCGAAGCCCAGGCCTTGGGCTGCCGGGGCATCACCATGGAGGTCGGAGGGCTTTCCACGGCCCAGGCCGAAAGGATCCATAGGGCGGGCCTGGAGCTAACGGTATTCGGCGTGGGTGGTCCATGGGCGCTGCGCCGGGCGTTGGCCCTGCGTCCTTCACGGATCCAGGTGGATCGTTGACCCCAGGCTCAGGGAAGTTTCACGAGCCGCATGTCCTGCTGTTCGAGCATGGTGGCGTACTCGTTCCTGAAGCCGTTCTCCACCCCTGTTCGAGACATCCGGAAGCCCATGTACAGCGGTTCGGTGCGCACCTGGTCGAAATGTTCGGCGAAGCCGAGCCCTTGGGTGAGGAGGGCCTTCAGGTAATAGAACGTGACATCGAAGCCGATCAGGGCAAATTCGTCGGCATCGGTATGCGTGCGTTCGCGGAAGGTGGAAACGAACGCGCGGGTGCGCGGATCGCTGAGGTCGAAGAAGGCGGGGGCCGCATAGGTGTGGTGCAGCACCTCCAGGTCGGCCACAGCCACGGAAGGCATGCCGTACCACGCCTCCATGCCCACCAGGCGGATGTCGTACTTGGCCGCCAACGGCTTCAGCTTGGAGACCAAGGTGGTCACGAACTCCACATCCTCGCTGGGTGCCACGATCACGTTCAAGCGGGCCGGATCCAGTTTTCCGGCCAAGTCGCCCAACTCACGCCTTCCGGGCTTGGCCACCACCACACTGTCGCGCAAGCGATCGGTGCGCTGGGCCAGGGCGGCGTTCATCGCCGTGCGGGCCTGCTCCTGGGTCTCCCGCTCCACAGCGATATCGGGCCGGAGCAGGATGATGTTGGCCGATGCGTATCGGTTGGCCACGAACCGTGCCGCATGCTTCACCAGGTCCGAGCGCGTAGGGCTCACCTTGCTCACCGTGGGCATCCCCAGGATCACCTTGTTGCTCTGGGGCACCGGGCAAACGATGTGGGCCCGTGGGTTGGCCCGTGCGAGCTGCTCAATGGCCGAACGGTGGAAAGGGCCGATGAACAGGTCCTGCTCCTGGGTCGAAGGTTGTTTGATCACGGCGTTCCAGGTCTTCGCGTCATCGCCCATGTCCACCACCTCGATATCGGCATGGAGGCCCATCCTTTCCAACGAGTCGATGGCGATGCGTGCACCGTGATAGAATTGAGTGGCGATCACGGTGCGTTCGTAGAATCCGGCGGGGTCGGTGCCCGAGGCCTTGGCCCGCACACTGTCGTTCTGAGCAATGGAGAACGGTAGCATAAGGCCGACCTTGTATCGCATGTGTTCGCGTAGGCGTACAGGCGGTTTGGCCACCACCTCCACATCCGAGGCCGCTCCCGGGATCCGGATGGTGGATCCCGCTTTCAGCCCTTCGGGCAGCCCTCCGTTGGCCTTTTTGATCTCCTCGGGGTCCACCGCATAACGTTTACCCAGGCTGAACAGGGTTTCGCCCTGCTGCACCACATGGGAAGCTCCCTCGCCAACGGCCGCCGGCACCAAGGCCGAGGCAGGCGCACCGCCCACCTTGGTCACCGGGATCACCAGCTCCATGCCCTCCTGAAGGTTCATAGCGCCAGCGTTGCGCTCCAACAGGGCGTTCACATCAACACCATACTGCCTGGAGATACCGAACAGGGTCTCCTTCTTGCGAACGATGTGGACCAGTTCGCCATTGCGCATGACCGGTGCCGACTTCAACTCCTTGCGCACCACCGCATCCTCGGGGATCAGCAACTCCTCGCCGATGCTCAGCCCATCCTGGGCCGAAGGATTCACCGCCAGCAGCACATCCACAGGCACAGCCTTGGTACGTGCAATGGCGTAGAGGGTCTGTCCGGCCTCCACCACGTGTACGGTGTATTTACGTCCGTTCACCACACGCCGCTCCTGGCCATGCAGGAGGAAGGTCGTAAGGAGCCAACAGAGCAGGATGGCGGGCCGCAGTATCATTCCCATTCGATGGTGGCCGGGGGTTTGGAGCTGATGTCGTAGACCACGCGGTTCACGCCGCGTACCCGGTTGATGATGCTGTTCGAGATCCGTGCCAGGAAATCGTACGGCAGGTGGCACCAATCGGCGGTCATGCCATCGGTGCTGGAGACCGCACGCAAGGCCACGGCGTTCTCGTACGTACGTTCATCGCCCATCACGCCCACGCTGCGCACCGGGAGCAGGATGGCGCCGGCCTGCCACACTTGATCGTAGAGCCCCTCCTCGCGCAACCCTTGGATGAAGATGTGGTCCACCTCCTGGAGCAGGGCCACCTTCTCGGGGGTCACCTCACCCAGGATGCGGATCCCCAGACCGGGACCTGGGAACGGATGGCGCCCCAGGATGTTGGGGTCCAAGGCGAGCTCCCGTCCCACGCGGCGCACCTCGTCCTTGAAGAGCAGGCGCAAGGGTTCCACCACCTTCAGGTTCATGCGCGCGGGTAGCCCGCCCACGTTGTGGTGGCTCTTGATGGTGACGCTGGGGCCGTTCACGCTCACGCTCTCGATCACATCCGGGTAGATGGTGCCCTGCCCCAGCCACTTCACATCCTTGATACGGTGGGCCTCACGGTCGAACACGTCGATGAAGGTCTTGCCGATGGCTTTGCGCTTCGCCTCCGGCTCCTCCAAGCCCTTGAGGGCCTGGTAGAACTCCTGCCGGGCATCGACCCCGGTGATGTTGAGGCCCAGGTGCCGATAGCTCTCCAGCACCCGTTGGTACTCGTCCTTGCGCAAGAGGCCGTTATCCACGAAGATGCAGTGGAGGCGATCGCCGATGGCGCGATCCAGGAGCAGTGCGGCCACCGAGCTATCCACCCCGCCGCTGAGCGCCAACACCACCTGATCCTCGCCGAGCTGTCCTTGCAAGCTGGCCACGGTGCTCTCCACGAAACCGTGCGGGGTCCAATCGCCGGCACAGCCGCAGATGCCGATCACGAAGTTGTGAAGGAGCTGAAGCCCATCGGTGCTGTGGTACACCTCGGGGTGGAACTGCACCGCATAGGTGGGACTGGATAACAACTTGTAAGCGGCCACGGCCACCTCGGGCGTGCTGGCCAACACCTCCATGGCCTCGCTGGGGGCGGTGATGGTATCGCCGTGGCTCATCCACACCTGGGTACCGGCCTCGATGCCATCGAAGAGCTCGTTCTGGACGATGGTGTTCAGGTGCGCACGGCCGTACTCCCGCACCTTGCTGCGCTCCACCGGGGCACCGGCCCGCTTGGCCAACAGCTGGGCACCGTAGCACACCGCCAGAATGGGCACCCGCCCCAAAAAGCCGGCGAGGTCGGTATCCGGCGCATTGGCCTCGTGCACGCTGCTGGGGCTACCGCTCAGGATCACGCCGGCCACATTCGGGTCGTTGGCCAGCCGCTGGGCCTTGGAGAAGGGATGGATCTCACAATAGACGTTGAGCTCGCGGACCCGCCGGGCGATGAGCTGTGTGTACTGCGAACCGTGATCGAGAATGAGGACGTACGGTGGCAAGGTGGGTGGATTATCAGTGGCCCGAACGATGGGCGCTCAAAAGTACGGCCGCGCAGAACATCGGTTGACCAACCGGATCGCTCCACACCAAGGATCGTTGGCAGCCTGCCTTCTCAAGGCCGATGGGACAGTACGGGCCAGGAGCATCTCCATGGAGCTACCTCAACCCATTCCGAGGTAAAAAAACGCCCAGCCGCACCAACAACATCCTATACGCCAGAGGATTGCCACATCTCGAACGCCTTCAAGTTGAAAAAATGATGAACAGAAGGTCATCATTCTGAACAGGGGTGTAGCAACGATCGATTTTCATGCGAACTTTGTATGATCGATACTGTGGCGAACGAAGCATACGCGACATGTTGAGCCATCTTGGGATAATGATCCGAGCTACGCGAGCGGCGTGGCTACTGGGCGCGTTCTTGGTGCCCGGCATGGTATGGTCCCAAGCCACGGATCTGATCATCTCGGAATATGTGGAAGGCTCCGGGAACAACAAGTACATTGAACTGTACAACGGCACCGCGGCCAACATCAACTTGAGCCAATACGAGCTTCGATTGTATGTGAACGGTAGTGGTACGGCCACTGTAGGTACACCGGCCATGACCGGCACCCTGGCACCCGGAGCCACGATCGTATACCGCAATACTTCGGCCACCATTTATGGTGGAGCCACCACAGTGAACTCCGCGGTGAACTTCAATGGTGACGATGCCATCGCCTTGTACCGTACCGCCGCACCGGTGGGCTTCGTGGATATCGTAGGCAACATCGGGTGTGACCCGGGTTCGGCCTGGACCTCGGGGAGCCACTCCACCGTGGACCGGTCGTTGGTACGGAAATATCCCGTTTGTACGGGGGTAACGGTCGACCCGGCAACGACCTGCCCTTTCCCCACGTTGGAGAGCGAATGGGACGTGAACGGCGTGGATGTGATCACGAACCTGGGCAGCCATTACATGGACTGCAGTCCGGTGGTGAACTTCACCTTGGCCACGAGTTCGCCCGGCGAGGCCGCAGGGACCGTACTGGTGGGTTTGACCTTCCAAGGCACCGTACCGGCCGGCACGGTCACCATCAACATCGCCAACGGCGCCAACTGCTTCTACACCACGGACTACACGACCACTCCGGACGGCAGCAGCGGCAACATCACCTTGAGTTTCGGTGCCAACCCGGGCACCATCACCTTCCCGGTGGCGCTGGTGAACGATGTCTTGAACGAGGCCGACGAGACCATCACCTTCACGATCGCATCGGCTACCGGCGGCACCACCTTGGGAACGGTGCTCAGCCATACGATGACCATCATCGACAACGACGGTCCACCGACCTTCTCCTTCGCCACCAGCAATGTAACGGTGCTCGAGGATCCGACATCGACCCAGACCTTCACCATCAACATCAGCCCGCCAGCGGTGGCCGCGGGCACCATCACCATCACGCCCACCGCAGGTCTGGGCGCGCAATGTGGCGCGGCCGTTGCTCCTTGGAACAACGACTACCAGATCCAAGGTCTGGGCTGCCCCCCGACGTTCAACCTGGCGTACGCGGCAGGTGCCACCTCGATCACGTTCAATGTGGTGGTGAACGGTGATAACGGCGCCGGTGGCTACCATATCGAGAACACGGAACAGGTCACCTTCACGATCACCGCCGTACCTGGAGGCACCGCCATTGGCGCACAGAACACCGGTATCTTGAACATCGCCGACGACGACAGCCCTCCCACGACCCTCGCGCCGGGCGACCTGGTGATCGTAGGGCTGAACACGAACAACGGCGCATGCAGCGGCAATATCACCGAGGACCTGGTGAGCTTCTTCTGCTTCAAGCCCATCACCACGGGTACCAAGCTGATCGTCACGGACAACGGATATGCGCGTTGTAGTGCCACCACCTGGGGGAACAACGAAGGCACGGTGGAACTGACCCGCACCGGGCCTACGCTTCCCGCCGGCCAGGTGATCACCTTCCGGATCCGTGGCAACGCAGGCCCGGGCAATGTGGTGGGCATCGCGCCCGACGGCAACTGGTCGTGCGTATCGCT
>SSGN01000114.1 GCA_008016945.1 Flavobacteriales bacterium | reverse complement strand
GCCTCTTCGGGATCGATGGCGACGAAGTGGCGGTTGGTATTCATCAGTTCGGTAGCCACATTGCGCCCGACGCGGCCGAAGCCGCAGACGATGTAGTGGCCCTGCAGCTTGCGCATCTGCTTTTCCATGCGCCTTCTCCTGAGGGTGTAATCGAGATCGCTTTCGAGAAAGAAAACGGCGAGGCTGGTGAAAAGAAAGGTGATCGCACCGAATCCAACCAGGGCGACGGTACCGGCCAACAAGCGCAGCCCGAAGGTATTGAGGGGAACGACCTCTCCATAGCCGACGGTCGTAACCGTAATGAGCGTCATGTAGAACGCATCGGACCAGGAAACGCTTTCCGCCGAATGGAAGAAAGCGACGGTCGACGCCGCAATCACCGCCAACATCACGGCAACAGCGATGTAGATGCGCATGAGAATGCGCGGCAGTTGAACCGAACGCCGCCCCGGCAGACTGCGCGGCATCTCGAGTTTCGGCGGCAGTTTGCCGTGCCGGTTTTTCTGCATGAATCAACCTCCCCCTATCCGGCAATCATAACCGCAGGCAGGGCGAAAGCGCATCAGCGTTACGTGCGCAGAATCACGTTTCCGGTGGCGGGGGCAATTGGTCCAGGGCGAGTACGAAAGCAGCGAATTCGGCCTCGAGCGCCATCACCAGCGGTTCGAACGGGGCCTCATCCCCAGCCCGGGCCCAGGCTTCGAGTGCGGCGGCAGCACGCTGAACTGAAACGGCGGCAACGGCCGCCGCCGCCCCTTTCAGAGCGTGGGCCAGATGCCTCGCGGCGTCGCGCTCACCCGCCTGGCAGGCAGCACGAATACGCTCCGCATCGTCCTGGTGACCGTCACCAAACTTTTGCAGGAGTTGCCGGTAGCGCTCGGCATTGCCTCGAAACACCTTCAAGCCGGCTGCAGACTCGAGGCCGGGAACGGCAGCCAGTGCGGCCAGCAATCGTCCATCCTCCTGTTCGGACGGTCGAGCGGCAGCGGCATCTTCAGTACGGGTCGCACGTACCGACGGCGGCGGCAACCAGTGCAGAAGCGTCTCGTAGAGCCGCGCCGGGTCTACCGGCTTGGCGACATGGTCGTTCATGCCGGCCGCAAGGCACTGCTGCCGGTCGTCCTCGAAGGCGTTCGCCGTCATCGCGATGATCGGCAGAGAGCCCCCCGTCGCCGCGCGCCGAATGGCACGCGTTGCCGTCAGACCATCCATGACAGGCATCTGCACATCCATCAGGATCAGGTCATAGCCGCCGGTCGACGCCATGGCAACTGCCTCGGCGCCATCTCCGGCAACGTCTATCGTGATGCCTAGTGCCTGCAGCAGTTCGGTCGCCACTTCCCGGTTGATCGGATTATCTTCCGCCAGCAACAGCCGGGCGCCGCGGGCGTACTCGGCTGCACGTTGCTCGAGGTCGGAAACTGTTTGCTCGGTCGTTGCGGCGACACCGGGTTCGACGAGGCCGACCAGCGTGTCGAGCAGGCCCGAGGGTGAGACCGGCTTGGCGAGCATGGCATCGAAACCTGCCGATCGCCACTGAACGTCGGGGAGGGCGTGATCGTATGCAGTCACCAGAAGGAAGCGCGGCGGGCATCGCAGCGGCAGCGCGCGCAGCCGATCTACCGTCGCCATGCCGTCCAGCCCCGGCATGCGCCAGTCGATGAGAACCAGGTCGAAGGGAGCACCGGCGTCATCCGCCTCACGCACCGCACGCAGTCCGGATTCGCCGTCGGCAACTGCACTCGGCGTCATGCCGAGGAGCCGCAGCAGATCGGTCGCGACATCACGGGCTTCTGCAAGATCGTCCACTACCAGCACACGCATGCCGCGCAATCTGCCCGCGTCAGCATGCGTCTGGCGGCGCTCGGGCGCTATCGGGCTCTTTCCCAGACGCGCGGTGAACCAGAAAACGCTGCCACGGCCGGGCTCGCTCTCGACGCCAACCTCTCCACCCATCATGTGTGCGAGGTGGCGGTTGATCGCCAGCCCGAGACCGGTGCCACCGAATTCCCGCGTCGTCGAACTGTCCGCCTGTTCAAAGGACGAAAACAGTCGTGGCAGCACATCGCTGGCGATGCCGACCCCGGTATCCCGCACCTCAACGCGCACCAGCACTGAATCCTCGTTGTCCTCTGTTACCCGCGCACGCAGGACGATGCTCCCTTGCGACGTGAATTTCAGCGCATTGCCGGCGTAGTTCAGCAGGATCTGACCGATTCGCAGCGGATCACCCGTCAGCACGCATGCGAGCGCCGGATCGATGTCGCGCACGAGCTCCAGCCCCTTGGCCGCGGCCTTGTCGCCGATCATTGTGCAGACACGGTCGACGACCTGCTCGAACTCGAAGGGCGTCTGCTCAAGTTCCAGATGGCCGGCCTCGATCTTCGACACGTCGAGGATGTCGTTGATGATCGCCAGCAGGTGCTGCGCTGCGTCTGAGATCTTGCCCAGCCGTTCGCGTTGCCTGACGTCTGCGATGTCTCGGCCGAGCAGGTGGGCAAGGCCGATGATGGCATTCATCGGCGTGCGTATTTCATGGCTCATGTTGGCGAGAAAGGCGCTCTTCGAGCGGCTCGCGCTTTCGGCGGCATCGCGTGCCTCGTTCAGTGCCACGTTGGCCGCAGCGAGTTCTGCGGTACGTGCCGCCACCTTGGCGTCGAGCGAAGTCCCCCATTCGCGCAGGGCAGTCGTCTGCTTGCCGATGGTATCGAGCAGCCGATCGAACACTTCGGCCAGGCGCGCGATCTCATCCTCGCCGCCAAGGGGGCCGACTCGCGTCTCGAGCCGGCCAGCAGCAACGGCCTCCATGGCCGCCCCTAGGCGTTGCAGCGGCACCGTGATCGCCCGCACCATTCGCCACGACGCCAGCGTCGCCAGCAGGATGGCCAGCGCCAGCATCGCCACTACCAGCGACAGCGCCCACCAGCGCGCCTCGACGAAAGGCTGCTCGGGAATGCCAACGTAAAGGACGCCAATCCGCTTGCCGGCGAAATCGGTAATCGGCTCGTAGCCGGAGATGAACCAGCGGTCGACCACGAATGCGCGCTTCAACCACGTATCCCCTTGCACGACTACGGCATCGCGCACTTCCCTGGAGAGGATGGTACCGACAGCCCGTTGCCCATCCGCCTTGCGGACGCTGGTGGCAATCCGGATGTCGCCGAGGAAGATCGTCACCGTACCGGCGACCCGACCGACGAGCGGCCCGTTGATCGAGATCAGGTCGGTGACGTAATCGACGATGCCGGCATCGCGGTTAACCAGGCGCCCGACCACGATAAGCCCGTGGAAGCCCCCCTTGTCGTCAAACATCGGTGCGGTCGCGAACAGAAACATGCCGCGCCGCTCGACGCCCTGTCGCTGGCTGTCGGCATGGGCCGTCGCCACGATCGGGATGGCGGCTTCGGCAACAAGTTTCGTCGAAACACGCGCCATGTCGTTCTCATCAAGGATCTCGATGCCGCTCATTGACTGCCGCGCCTGCAGACTGGCATTGATGACCGACAGCGACGGGAACCAGGTGCCGGCCGACAAGTCCGCGCTCCCTGCCAGCAGTTTGCCGTCCGGCGCCAATAACACCAGAATTTCGGCATCAATCGTGTCCGCTCTTGAGCGCAGGACTTCGGAAAGCGAGGCTCCG
The DNA here is from genome assembly GCA_008016945.1 of Flavobacteriales bacterium. The sequence goes on along the minus strand of SSGN01000114.1, from coordinate 3,460 downwards.
CCAATCCGGCCACTGGCCAGGCCCTGAATCCGGGAAGATTGCGCGAGGCTGGTCGCTGTCCGCCTCAGCTCATCCTGGTCGTGCAGCATGTGTGAGCGTGCGATCGAGAGGTCGCCCTTCACCTTGTCGAGCAGCACCTGATCGGCGAGCGACCCGCCCCACAGCACGAGGATCAGTGCGAGCGCCGGGAACAGCAGTGCCGGCAACAGTGCAAGCACCATCAGCCGGAAGCGGAGCGAACGCCGCCAGGCGTTGGTGAGATGTAACAGGCGAGAGGGCTTTCTGTCGATCGGCATTTTGTACCGGGGCATTGTTTCCACCCCTTGCGCCCGACGTGGGGCGCTTCCCTTTGCCTCCAATGTTCCTCCTGTGCAGGCACCGTGGCAAGAACACAGAAGAACGCGGGTTGAGTTCACCGCCAGACGGCAGGACAATGCGGGTTTTTCCTGCCCAGTTACCAAGGACCTCGCCAACCGCAATGACCGCCCTGCTGGTGATCACCAACTGTCCCGACCAAGCCTGCGCCGAGATGCTCGCCGCGGCCATGGTCGAATCGCGGCTGGCGGCCTGCGTCAACATCCTGGCGCCGTGCCGGTCGGTCTACCAATGGCAGGGGACCATCGAATCGGCTACGGAAATCCCGCTGCTGATCAAGACGAGTGCAGAGTGCTACGCAACCCTGGAAGCGGAAATCCGTGCCCGCCACCCCTATGAACTTCCCGAGATCGTCGCACTCCCAATCGACAGGGGCCTGCCCGCCTACCTGCAGTGGCTCACTGACGAGACCCGCCCGAACTGACACGCCCATGATGCTGCGCCTGCTCCTGACACTCCTCTTCTGCCTGACCGCCACGGCCCATGCCGAGGAATTCCTCGATCCGATGGTCGCCTTCAAGCCGACGGCGAAGGCGCTTGATGGCCAGACAGCGGAAGTGCGTTTCACGATCGCCAAGGGCTACTACCTCTACCGCGACAAGTTCCGTTTCAAGGCCGAGCCGGAATCGACCATCCTCGGCACGCCGCAGTACTCGGCCGGCAAGATGAAGAAGGACGATCTCTTCGGTGAGGTCGAGGTCTATTTCAAGGAAGCGGTGATCCGCGTTCCGGTCGAGCGCAACAGCTCCGGCCCGCTACCGCTGACGCTGAAGGTGACGTCGCAGGGTTGCGCCGACGGCGGCATCTGCTATCCGCCGCAGGTGCAGACCGTCAGCCTGACGTTGCCCGACCCGGCGGGCACGCCCGCAGCCGCCCCGATGGCTGCCGCCGCAAGCACTGCCGGCAGTGGTGACCGCAGTGGCGACGAGTCCGGCCAGATCGCGCAACTGCTGAAGGACGCCAGCTTCTGGGTCATCGTCGCCAGCTTCTTCGGCTTCGGCCTGCTGCTCTCGCTGACCCCTTGTGTCTTCCCGATGATTCCCATCCTCTCCGGCATCATCGTCGGCTCGGGACACAAGACCTCGCACACCCGCGCCTTCCTGCTCTCGCTCGCCTACGTTCTCGGCATGGCGCTCACCTACGCTGCCGCCGGCATCGCCGCCGGCATGACCGGTACCCTGCTCTCGGCGGCACTGCAGAACGCCTGGGTTCTGGGCGGCTTCGCGCTGGTCTTCGTCGTGCTGTCGTTCTCGATGTTCGGCTTCTACGAACTGCAACTGCCGACCTTCCTGCAGAGCAAGATGAGCGAGGAAGCCGGCCACCTAAAAGGCGGTTCGATTCCCGGCGTTGCCGCGATGGGCGCGCTGTCGGCGCTGATTGTCGGCCCCTGCGTGGCGGCACCGCTGGCCGGCGCCCTGCTCTACATCGCGCAGACCGGCGACGCGGTACTCGGTGGTATCGCGCTGTTCGTCATGGCGCTGGGCATGGGCGTGCCGCTCCTAGTCGTCGGCGCCACCGCCAAGAGCGCCCTGCCGCACAGCGGCCCGTGGATGGAGGCGGTGAAGAAGGCCTTCGGCGTGCTGCTGCTGGCCACCGCCGTCTGGCTGGTCTCGCCGGTCATTCCGGTCGCCGCGCAGATGCTGGCCTGGGCCTTGCTACTGATCATCCCCGGCATCTACATGCACGCCCTCGATCCGTTGCCGGCGCACGCCAAGGGCTGGCACAAGTTCTGGAAAGGCGTCGGCCTCGTCATGGTCGTCACCGGCGCCGCCATGCTGGTCGGCGCGCTCTCCGGTGCGAAAGACCCGCTGCAACCGCTCGGCAATTTCCGTGGCAGCGACGCGATCGCCGAAACAAAGCATCTCGCCTTCGAACGCGTACGGACCGTCGCCGAACTCGACGCGCGCATCCGTGCCGCCGGCAAGCCGGTGATGCTCGATTTCTATGCCGACTGGTGCGTCTCGTGCAAGGAAATGGAGCGCTTCACCTTCTCCGATGCCCGCGTCCAGCAGAAGCTTGCGGGCACGCTGCTGCTGCAGGTCGACGTCACCGCCAACAACGATGACGACAAGGCACTGCTCAAGCGCTTCAACCTCTTCGGCCCACCCGGCATCATCTTCTTCGACCGTGCCGGCAACGAGATCAACGGCCTGCGCGTGGTCGGCTTCCAGAACGCCGAGGCTTTCCTGCAGACACTGGGCCGCACCAGCTGACAGGGGTTTGCGTACTGCGCAGGCCCGCTCCGGAATCACATTTCAACCAGAAGACACAAGGAGACATTTCGTGAAGAACAAGGTCCTGATCCATTGCTCGCTGCTGGCCCTGGCCAGCAGCCTGCTCGCCGCCTGCGGCAAGGAAGCACCCAAGCCGGCCGCCTCGGCCGCGCCGGCACCGGTCGCAGTCGAAGCGCCCGTCGCCGTCAAGCTCGGCTTCGCCGCACCGCTGACCGGCCCGCAAGCGCATTACGGCAAGGAGATGCAGAACGGCATCGTGCTCGCGCTCGACGAGATCAACGCCGAAAAGATCAAGATCGGCGGCAAGGCGGTGAAGTTCGAGCTGCTCTCGGAAGATGACCAGGCCGACCCGAAGCAGGGCGCCGTGGTGGCACAGAAGCTGGCCGATGCGAAGATCCAGGGCATGCTGGGCCACTTCAATTCGGGAACGTCGATTCCTGCCTCGCGCGTCTATGCCGAGGCCGGCATCCCGCAGATCGCCATGGCCACGTCGCCGCAGTACACCGCACAGGGCTTCAAGACGACCTTCCGCGCAATGACCTCCGACACCCAGCAGGGCGGCGTCATGGGCAGCGTCGCCGTCGGCAAGCTGCAGGCGAAGGCGATCGCCATCATCGACGACCGCACCGCCTACGGACAGGGTCTCGCCGACGAGTTCGAGAAGGCCGCCAAGGCCGGCGGCGCCACCATCGTCGCGCGCGAGTTCACCAACGACAAGGCCACCGACTTCGCCGCCATCCTCACCAAGATCAAGTCGAAGAAGCCGGACATCGTCATGTACGGCGGCATGGACGCCCAGGCCGGCCCGATGGCGCAGCAGTTGAAGAAGCTCGGCATCAAGTCCAGGATGC
>SSGN01000137.1 GCA_008016945.1 Flavobacteriales bacterium | reverse complement strand
GGTCGTTCCCAACGCGCTCGGCGGCACCAACAATCCGCTCTACGACCTTTACCGCGCACAGGGCGGCCCCGACGTTCCCTGCGTGCTGCGCCCCACCTTCTACGCGGAGGGCCAGGCGTTGCCAGATGCCGAGCAGGGCCCCTTCCAGGACACGGCGACTGCCGTCGGCGCGGCCATCGCCACGGCCGGCATTGCGGCGCAGCTTGGCGCGCCCGATAGCTCCGTTGCCGATGCCACAGCCCTGCTGGCGGACCAGCCCTGGTACACCATGACCACGGCGTTCCTCGCGCTGGCGCTTGATGCCCCGGTCGACCGCCTCTCAACGCTGGATGTGTGGAACGACCTGCAGTTCGCCATCAACCCCGATGGCTCCCCGACCGACAAGGTGAACCCCAGCGGGATGGGCAACTTCGCGGCGCAGTTCGCCGAAGGGCTCGATATCCGGCTGGGAACTCCCGTCACGGCTCTCGACCTGACCGCAGCCGATCAGATCACGGTCATGACCGACCAGGGACCGCTCACAGCGCGGGCGGTGATCGTGACCGCGCCTATGACGGTTCTCGCTGCCGGAAAGATCACGTTTACGCCAGACCTCCCCACGGCCTACCAGCAGGCGTTCGCCGACCTGCCCTTTGGGCTCGTCGACAAGCTTGGCATCGCGTTCAGCAGCGATATCTTTTGTGCAACGCCTGCCAACACGGTCATCACGCGGCGCCTGGACGCGGACCTGAGCGCCTTCGCCATGGCCCTGGCCCGGTTGGCGGATCAGCCGATGATGAATCTGTTCTTCGCCGATGACCTGGCCCGGGAGCTGGAAGCGGGTGGCGAGGCCGCGCAGGAGGCGTTCGCGCGCGAATTCCTGACGGATACCTACGGCGCGGATGCCGCGAAGGCCATCGAGCGCACGATCATTCACCCCTGGGGTACCGATCCCTGGGCAATGGGCTCGTACTCGGCGGCAAGGGTCGGCAAGGTTGGCGCGCGGGCCACGCTGGCCCAGTCGATCGACAACCGGCTCTACTTCGCAGGCGAGGCGGTTTCCACAAACGCGCACAGCTCGCTGCACGGGGCGTTCCTCACCGGGCAGAGCGCCGCTCGCCAGATCGCTGATCGGTACGCAACCACGTTGCATTGAGGAATGGTCCACGGCCTGCACGTCACGCCCCGCAGGGTCGGGCACAGGCACACAGGAGAACCGGCGCCGGCAGATGACCGCGCCAGCGACCTGGCGCGGTGACGGGTTACGGCGAATCGACAGCCGTGGAAGCGGGTGTGACCGCTGGCCGTGCCCGCAGCCCCCGCGCCATGGACGCGGTCAGGCGATGCACAATCGCCGCGATGGCGGTGGCCAGCGCCGCGTGCGGCTCAGGGCAGCGCCCTCCGGCGCACGCCAGATCGGCCAGCCGCTCTTGCTCGGCAGAGGCAAGCCACTCGTGCCGCTGCAGTTCGCGCGCGGCGATGGCAGATTCTGATGGGACCATGACCGTATCTCCTCGGCGATGACCAGGACACAAGGGCGAAATCGCCTGAGAGTCAGCATGCGGTGTGTGGCCAGGGAGGTTCATGAGGAGAGGTACGCGGAATTGTGCGGAAGCTGGCCGTGCCGGGCGTAAGGCCAGCCCAGACAGCAAGCAAGTTTGGCCCGATATGGTCATGCGTCATTGCCGACGTGGAGTACGCCGGCCGCCGTGAACACGGCGATGCTGGCGTTCCTGCGGGCGTGAGCCCTGGGTCGCTGCGGCAGATGTCTCCCGGCCAGTTGGCGGGCAACGTGCCCCTGGCGCCGGCTGGCGCATCTGTAGCCGGCGTCGGAATCGGTGTTGTGCCGGGTGTCTCGGCGGAAGAGCGCACCGGCTATCGTACCGCCGCAGAGCGTATCGGCGCGTTCGCACGCAATACCTGAAGGGCCGAGCCGTGGCACAGGAGTGGGTGAACTGGTCCGGGAGTCTCCGCTTCACTCCGGAGCGTTGTGTGGCGCCGGAAAGCGAGGAAGCGCTCGCTGCCCTCGTTGGGCAGGCGGCCAGCAGCGGGCAAACCGTTCGTGTGGTGGGGTCCGGCCATTCGTCATCCCCGCTCGTTGCCACCGCGGGGCTACTTGTGTCGCTGCGGGCCCTCCGTTCGCTGATCTCGCACGACCAGGAGCGCTGCCAGGTCACCATCGGGGCGGGCATCACGCTGCACGAGGCCGGCAAGGTACTCCTGCCCCTCGGCATGGCCTTCGCCAACCTGGGTGACATCGACCGGCAGACCATCGCCGGCGCATTCAGCACCGGTACTCATGGCACCGGCCTCAGCCTTCCGCCTCTCGCAGCCCAGCTCATCGGCGGCCGCCTGGTCACCGGTGCAGGCGAGGTTGTGGCCTTTGATGCACGCGATCCGGCAGTGCTCAATGCGGTGCGCGTCTCACTCGGGGCGCTCGGGGTGCTCACGGAGTTGCAGCTCCAGCTCGTGCCGGCGCACAAGCTGCGCAAGCGCACCTGGTGCGCGGGCATTGAGGAATGCCTGGAGCACTTTGCCGCCCTCGCCCTGGCGCACCGCCATGTCGATTTCTACTGGTACCCGCGCTCGGATGAGGTGAAGATCCGGACGATGGATCCCCTCGATGCCGCGCCAGCCACATTCCCCTTCGCCCGCCTGTTGCGCGAGGAGGTTGGCTGGAGTAGCGAGATCACGCCGAATGTGCGGGAGTTGCGCTTTGAAGAGATGGAGTACGCCTTGCCAGTCGAACATGGGCTGGCGTGCTTTCGTGAGGTCCGGCAACGGATCAAGGCGCGTTGGCGTCACCTGGTCGGGTGGCGGGTGCTCTATCGCACCATTGCGGCTGACGATGCCTTGCTGAGCCTGGCCCACGGCCGCGCGACCGCCACCATCTCACTGCACCAGAATGCGACGCTGCCCTTTCGGGAGTTCTTTGCGGATGTCGAGCCGCTCCTGCGTGCGTATGGCGGCCGGCCGCACTGGGGCAAGCAGCACACGCTGCGGGCTGGCCAACTGCGGCCACTCTACCCCGGGTGGAACCGCTTTCTCGATGTCCGCCAGCACCTCGATCCCGGAGGCGTATTCCTGAACGACCCCCTGCGCGAACTCCTGGGTGTTGCCTGAGCAGTTGGTGCGGTGGAAGGAGGCACGTGTGAGACACATCGGCCACCCGGTCTGGCTCATCCCCGGCGGGAACATTCCGGTCCAGAGCACTGGCCCGGAGCCGGCCTTCACCAGCCGGGACGAACTGGTTGTCATGAACACCGGAGATGCCGCAGCCCGGATCACGCTCACCATCTTCTACACCGACCGGGAACCGGTGGCAGGGTACGAGTTCGAGGTTGGGGCCCGCCGCGTGCGCCGGGTTCGCTGCAATGACCTGATCGACCCGGAGGCATTGCGGCTGGGCGTTGATTACGGCGTGGTGGTGGAAGCAAGTGTCCCGGTCGTTGTCCAGTTTGAACGGGTAGATACGCGCCAGCCGGCTCTGGCTCGCTCTGGTGGCGTTGCCTTTCCGGTTGCGGAGTGACATTCAGCAAGCGCGCGGGCGCCGACACGAGGCGCACGGAGTCAATGGCGAGTCCCTGGTGCCGGAACGCATGACGATATCAGCGTTCCTGGCAGGATGAGCCCGGTTAGCCCCGGCCGATGCCGAAGAGGCGGAGCACGGCGCGCAGCACCCCGAAGGCCAGGACCAGAAGGCCCAGCGGCGCCAGCATGAAGGAGATCATCACGAGGGTGCCGGTCGGCTCGAGTTGCCCCACCAGCAGCAGCGCCAGGGCGATCAGCATCAGCAACACGCCCCCCAGCATCACGGATGATGGCGCGGCGGAGAGCACCCAGAAGGGAGTCTCCTTGTCGTCCTGGCGGATTTCCGGGGCGGCGGCGGACAGTGGCGCGGCCGTTGCTGCCGCAGGTGGTGGTGTCGTTGCCGGCAGCACAGCTCCGCAGGAACTGCAGAACCGGTCCCCCGGCTCATAGGGCGCCTGACATTCCGGGCAGGGTCGTGTGGCTGCCGTCTCGCTTCGTGTGGTCAGGTTCCGCTCCATCCGCCGCTCCTTCTTCCCGTGCGCACGCGCCATGCTACCCGCCGCGGAGGGATCATGAGAGCGGCCACGCATGGTATTCCTATGCAGCGCGGCGCGCTGGCCGGCATTGACAGGACAGGAGCAGCAGAAACGCTTGGCTGAGGCAGATGGCGCTGGCAACCGGGAAACGTGGGATCAGGGCACGAGCGCCGCAGGCTCAACCCTCATCTACTGCGGGCTCTGTGGCGCGCTGAACCCGGCTTCCAATCACTTCTGCGCGGCCTGCGGCACCACGCTGGTCGATGCGTTCCACGCCACCGAGGGGTTGCGCGTCTTCGAGCGGCCAGATCCCGCCGCCCGCCTCATCGAAATTCTGCCCTCGGGTGGGGATCTCGATGTGCTGGAGGATCTCAACTCCCCGGCGGACTGGGTGCGCATTCGCCTGCCCTACGGTCGCCTGGGCTACGTGCGCGCGGCGGATGCCGCTGCGGCCACCGGCCCCGCGCCGGCCCTGCCGATCCGCCCACCCGACATCAACACCAACGCGCGCGGCTGTGTCACCTCCTCAGCGGCACTCTGGGCCCTGGCGTTGCTCGTCGTCTGCGCGCTGTTTGGCGTCGTGATCCTGTGGCGGGCGCGGCCTGAGGATGCCGGGCTGCTGGCAATCGTGTTCTGCATCACCCTGGGGCCACTCATTCTGGTGACCATCGGCGCGTACGTGGCCGCGCGCACGCGGGAGGATCAACTGGCGTACGAAGAGGCAGAGTTGGCCGCAAACTTGCACCGGGATCCAGAAACAGCGGAGTAGGGGAGGAGAACCAGACATGGATATGACCGAGAGCCTCAGGCAGCGCATGGATGCCCGCAAGGACACGCCCGCGTGGGTGGCCCGGGCCGGGATGATGGTAGCGCTGGCTGGTGTGCTGACCGCGTGTGGCGGGCAGCCGAGTGCACCGGCCACGACCGCGCCGGCCGCCACGACGGCGCCGGCAACCGAGGCCACCGCCCCGGCCGAGGAACCGACGGCGCCGGCGGCCGCAGCCACCGCAGCGGTGGCAGTCGTTGCCACGCCGGCTGCCGGCATGGCCTCTCCGGTGGGCGACGCGATCGCCTACCCCCCCGAGATGTGTGATTCGGTCAACGGCTGGCTGGCCAAGCCGGAAGTGGCGCAAGCCCTGGAGAATCCCATCTGGAACCAGATCCTGGCGGAAGGCCAGAAGGCCGCCGCTGGCGAGCCCGTTGACGTGGAACAGATGAAAACCGATTTCGCGACACTGGACGGCGCTGCTACCGCCATGCGCGATGTGGCTACGGACGATGTCAAGCACGGCCCGGTGGCGATCGCCTCCCAGATGATTGGCCGCTCCGCGCGGCTGGCCGGTGGCCTGGCCGACGGCTCCGAGACGCCGGCAGCGGCGCAGGCCGCTGTGACGGAACTGCAGGGCCTGATCAGCGCCTACGAGGCGGATGTTGCCGCGCGTGAGGCCGCCTGCGGCGCGTAGGCCCGTGCACCACGATGGAACGCCTGCCACGGCCCGCGAACGTGTGCGCCCAACTCATCCAGGCCACCGAGGCCTCCGAGGGGCGGCGCAAACGCCGGAAACGCAACACCACGCCGGATAGCATAGGCATGGAGATCAAGCGCGGGCTGATGGCTGCGGCGGTTCTCGAGGATCCGGACCCCGAAGCCTTTGAAG
>SSGN01000168.1 GCA_008016945.1 Flavobacteriales bacterium | reverse complement strand
CTTGCTCTCATTCGCCCATACTTTGTTGCTCCTCAGTCGGATACTTCGATCCAGTATCCTCTCTTCGGAGCGCCTCGTCTGGACGAATGATAGCGGCGCGCGCCATCCGTTCGAGGTTCTTCGAGGCACCCATAAGGAGGTTGGCTCGCCTTGGATAGGCGCCGGGATGTGCCTACTCTTCCATGGCGACAACACCGGGTCCACTGCGTGGGTCGCATGGTGATATCAGGGGAAAGGACCGCACGGAGCGGTCCTTTCCCAATGACATTACTCTTTCACGAAGGAGTGGATGCTTTGTACCTCATCCATTCCGTTGGTCAGTACCAGCAGGTAGGCACCAGGGTCCAGGTTATTCACCGGGACCGCATAGGGTCCTTTTTGCTCGGCGAAGGCAAGCACCTGCAGCGTGCGACCAGTGGCGTCCATGATCCGCATGGTGTATTCGCCCAGGTCATTGGCCACGGTCACGTACACCATGTCCTTTGCCGGGTTGGGCATGAGCATCACCTGGCTGCCTATGGGGCGGTAGGTGGTGTTGACCGTGTTGGAGCGAAGGCTCGAACCATCGAGATCCACCATGGTGATCCGGTAGTGGTTGGTGCCGCAGCGTGGTGCGTTGTCCACGAACCGGTAGTCGGTTACGCTGGTGCTGTTGATCGCTGCGTCCACCGTGCCTATCGGATGGAACTCCTCCCCATCGAACGACCGTTCCACGAGGAAATGGTGGCTGTCGCTTTCCGACAAAGTGGACCAGGTCACGTTCACCTCTCCATGGCTTTGGGCCGCTTGTAACCTTACGAGCTCCACGGGCAGCACCGTGCAGTCCAACGAGGCCCCACCCGATAGTTGCCAGGTAAGGTTGAAGGCTTGTCCATTGGACGAGAAGTTGTCCACGTACAGGATGTAGACCTGGCCGGCGGTCACGGTGAGCGGACTCACCCAGCGGTCGCCACCAGCCCCTTCGGAGGTATCGCCCGCGCCATTGCCCAGCCCCGTGGGGCCCGTAGGTGCAGCGTAGGAGCAACGCACCGGCGGGCTGGGGGGTGGGCAGCTCACACTCGACATCGGCCCCCACACGGCGAAGTCGTAGTCGGTGGCGGTGACCGGGGCGATGGAGAAGCCCACCGTGCCCGATGCACTGGGCGAGAAGTAGTACCAAGTGCCCTGGCGTTCGCCGGAGGAGAGGCAACCTTGGTTGGCCGTGTTCAGGTCCACGATATTGCCCGTGTTGCTGCTGTTGTTGTTGAAGGCCTGGCCGTTGCAGATCGTGGTGCCTCCGTTGCAGTCCTGCGGGGCGGCCGGAGGAGGTTGGCAGTTCACGAGTTGGGCGAAGGAGGGGCCTGCCGGTGGCGCTGCGCCGGAGTTGAAGTAAGTGCCACCACCGAGGATACCCAGCGAGTAGCTGTTCTCACCCTGGAAAGGGCCGGAGGCATCGTAGGACAGCTCGATGAAGTCGCCGATCATCATGCCCAGAAGGACCTGGGTGTTCGAGCCACCTACGGTATAGTAGGTCCAAGCACCGCCGTTGATGCGGACGCCGACATTGGAGGTTCCCCAGCCATCGCCGAAGCTATCGAAGAGGTTGAGCACGTATACGCAATCCCCGGTAGGTGGCGGTGGTGGGGTACGAGCGCAGATGGAGAAGGTGCCCGGATTGTCATTCCCATACTCCCAGAATCGGACATAGACCGTGCTGCCCGGCGCTAATCCAGAGGCGGTGATCATCGGCATCAATCCGGTGCCTCCATCGTCGTCACAGACTTCCTGGGTGAAGGGGCCGGCACAGCTCGGTGCGGTGTACAGGGCCATACCACCGTCGGTGATCACACCGGTGTTCGTTTCGATGATGAGGTTGCCACTGGCCGGAACGACCATCCTGAACCAGACATCGCCACCGGCGTAATTCGCGCAGGTGGGGGCGGGTGGACCGGCGGTGGCCATGGCATTCACCGTGGTGGCCGTAGTGTTCACACACGATGTGTTCACCGGGAGGAGGGTCGCACCGCAGGGGTTGTCGTTCGCGGGTGGAGGCGGTGGGTTGGTGGCGCAGATACTGAACGTGCCATTGTTATCGCCTCCTTTCTCCCAGACCCTGATATACACCGTGGATCCTGGGGTAAGGCCACCCACGGAGATCTGAGGCATCAGCCCATTGGGGCTGTCGTCATCATCGCATTCGATCAAGGTGAAGGTCCCACTGCATCCGGTGGCCGTATACAAGGCCATACCACCGTCGGTGATGACACCGGTGTTCGTATTCACCAGGATCTGGCCCGATGCCGGAACTGTGGCGCTATACCACACATCATTCCCTACATAGTTCGCACAAGGTGGCGGTGGTACGGCCGAGGTGTTCGTGGCATTCAAGGTGGTTCCGGTCACGAACGTACAGCTGGCGTTAACGGTGAGCGGTATAGCTCCGCAGGGGTTGTCGTTGGCCGGTGGCGGTGGTGGTGGTCCGCAGGTGATGTTCGCGGTCCAACCAGCCGCATTGATACTACCATCGGAAGTGAACCGGAGAGTTAGGCATCCCCCGGGATCATTGGAGGTCAGAGCTGGTGGTAGTGTCGTTCCAGAGTAGGTTCCGATGATCGGAGCTCCGATCGAGGGGCCGTTGTGAATGTAGACCACATCGAAGGTGGCTTCCGTGGCGAACGCGGTGAAGGTGATGGTGACCACTTGTCCGGCAACAGCAGGGCAATAGGTGGCGACGAAATTTGCGCTGTTGCCGTAGTTGCCAGCCCCACCGGGGTCGGTAACGACGGTCCCACATGCCGGGGGCGGCGGGGGGGGCGAGTAAGCGCAGATGCTGAACGTTCCGTTGTTGTCACTCCCATATTCCCAGAATCGGATATAGACCGTACTGCCGGGTGCCAGACCGGTACGCGTGATGGAAGGCATCAGCCCATTGGCACTGTCATCATCGTCGCATTCGATCAGGGTGAAGGTGCCTCCGCATGCGGTGGCACTGTAGAGCGCCATGCCGCCGTCGGTGACCACGCCGGTGTTCGAATCGATGATCAGCTGCCCATTGGCGGGGACCACCGCCGTGAACCAGACATCGCCGCCGTTGTAGTTGGCACAGCCCGGTGCCGGTATCCCCGGGGTGGCCGTAGCCGCAGCGTTCGTCCGGCTGGAGAACGTGCAACTGGCCCCCACCGTGAGCGCGATGGCGTTACAGGGGTCGTCGTTCGCGGGCTGAGCGCGAAGCCCGAGGAATGGAAGCAAGAGGAGCATCACCGTGATCCAACGGTAATGGACAGGGGACTGAATTCGGTCCTTGGGGCTGGGTAGGTTCCCTTTCATTGTGCAAGCGGGTTCTGGGCTTCACAGATGAGGAGAACATCTGGTGGTGGAACGGTCTTCGAAACCCATGGTCCGGTGTGTGAGACCATCGGAACATGGGGGTACTTGTGAGGGCTATTGCCGTACAGGTATCAGATCGGGTGGTGGCAGGATTTGGTCAGCAGCGGGTGTCTTCTATGGATAGGGACGATCCGAGCAAGAGAAGGATGCCTCTTCTGGCACGCATTCCTCAACATCGCTCCTGTGTGTACGCGGGATCGTACAAGGTCGCCCGGGCTCCGGGGCGCCTGCCTGGCCCGCAAGGTGGCCCAGGATCGACCCTTCCGACGGGGCCATGTTCCAACAAAGGTGGGTAGGGGTCATGCCATGCACGCTATTGTTCGTTGATCAAGGTTCGCCGTTGGTCCGGACCATCTCCGATGGTGCCTTCGGTGGTGGTGGCCGCATCGGACCGGTGCGGCGCAAGGTGCAGGGGTCTGCTCTGGCAGTGGGTCATGTTCACTTGTTCCAAGAAGGCTCGGAATTCCGTTTCGCTCCTTGGCCCCGAGAACCGGACTTTGATCTCTTCCTCGCCGAAGCTGCTCACCGCCTCGGCATCGACCCGTTTCAGGGTCTCCATGAACCGTTTTTGTTCCACTTGGGAATCCGGGCCGCAGTGGATGCGGAAGGCTGTGTTCGACTGTGCCATGCCAAAGCATGGCGCCACGAGGAATAGGGCTGGAATGACCGTGCGCAGCATCCTTTGGTTAAGTGTGTGACCAATATAGAAAAAATCCATGGTCGGTCCACCCACACCGGATCAACGTATCAACGGCTGCGCTGTCGGATCCCGGCTTGTTGCGTCACTTCCGCACGAAGATGCCATAGCCCAAGGGTTCGTTGGCCCCGTTGAATGCGAACACCGTGTAGACCCCTGGGTACAAGCTGGCGATCGGTATGTGGACCGGTCCGTTGATCGTGGGCTCGGTCCATGCGTTGAGGATACGGCCGGTGGCATCGTGCAGTTGAAAGTGCACCGGTTCCGAGGTGGGTGTCATGGCCAGTTCCAGGTGGTCCGTGGCCGGGTTCGGGGCCAGGGTGAGTTGGCGTGTCGGCGTGATGCTCGCGGAGACCACCGACGAGTAGAAGTACGATCCATCGCCCCCCAGTTGTTTGATCCGGTAGTAGTTGAAGCCGCGCAAGGGCTGGTGGTCCATGAAGCGAAGTTCATGGCCCACGCCTGTGTCGCTATTTCCGGGGAGCGACCCGATCGGTACGAAGTCGTAGGGGGCGTGGGACCGTTCCACCACGAAGGTGGCGTTGGATCCTGCGGAGGTGGTGGTCCATTCCACGGCGATGCTTTGGCCCATGGGGTGCGCGGCCAGGTCCAACACTTCGATGGGGAGTACCGTGCAATCGAGCGATGCACCGCCGGAGAGTTGCCAATCCAGGGTGAACGCCTGGCCGGATACATCGAAGTTGTCGATGTACAGGATGTAGTTCTGGCCGGCCACCACGGTGAGGGCAGAAGTGAATCCATCTACGGCACCCGCTGGACCGTCGGCTTCGGAAGGGTCCACCGACGAGGTGCGCATGCCGGTTTGGAACGCGACCGACGCGGGGTAGCCGGTGATGTTCGGAGGGTAGGCCCAAGAGCAACGTACCGGTGGCCCGGGTGGGGGACAGCTGATGCTTCCGTACGGGCCCCAGACGGCGAAGTCGTAGTCCACATTGCCCGTTGGAACGATGTTCAGGCCGATGGTGCCGCTGCTGGATGGCGAGAAGAAGTACCAGGTACCCTGCCGTTCATTCCCCATGAGACAGCCTCGGTTGGTGCTCGTGAGGTCCACCGAGCAACCCGTGTAGTTCGTGGAGTTGTTCAAGGCTTGGTCGTTGCACACGGTGAACGCCCCTGAGCAGTCCTCTTGGGGGGTCGGGAAGGTGGAGAAGCTCCGCACGCACAGGCCGAAGGTGCCCGTGGTACCGCTCAAGCCCCAGAACCTGATCATGTACGGCGCGTTCGGGGTAAGGGTGAGGCATCGGCGATCGATGCGCGGCATGTAGCCCACCCCATCGTCATCGTCGCATTCCACGTTGGTGAACGAAGCGCAGGTACCGGCCACGAGCTGCATCACCCCGTCCTGCAAGGTGCCGGGTACCGACTCGATGATCACCACACCGTTAGGCGGCGCCGTGAAGCTGAACCAGACGTCGCGGAAGTTGGCATTGGTGAAAGGCCCTCCACACGTGGGGTTCGGTGTGGGGGTGGAGCGCGTGGCGCCCACGTTGGAATAGGTCTGCATGAAGCAACCATCGGCCACGAACAGCGGGATCGCCCCACCGCATTCATTGTTGGTCACCGGTGCGGGGGCGGTGGCGCAGGTGATGATCAACGAGGCGCAGAGGTTGTTGTTGGCGCAATTGTATTGGTCCACCAGAACGCGGAGCTGACCGGTGAACGTGGCGGTCCAAGCCAGGTAGGATTGTGCCGAGAGGAAGCCACAGACCCCGCTGTCGTCGTTGAACCCGAGGCTGCCACCACCCGCGTTGTTGTACAGCGTGATCTGGGTGTCGAAGGTGGCCCCGCAGGTGGAGAAGGTGTAGTTGTTCCCGGTGGTCACGTTGATCAGGGCGTACTGCCCACCGGTGATGCACGGCACCGTGGTCTGGCCTGGGCAGTTCGGTGAGATCGTACCCCCTGGGAGCAAGGTGTTGTTGTTGGCGCATTGGCCATGGGCCTCCATGTGAACGAGGCCAAAGGGCAGGCTCATGAGCAGGATGGTCCTGCCGATCAAGGCCTTCAGGGTGGTGGGGCGGTTCATCGCTCGGCTGGGGGTTGTGTAAGGTCCCCTTGGACCCATCGCTGATAGATCTCCGGATGCGCCTGGATCCATCTTTCCTTCTCCACCTGATATGCCGCTGCGTCTCTTTCTGGATCGCCGGTTTTCTGTAATACGGGAGGTCCGGTATTCTCCGCGCCCATCCCAGGGAGACCGGTATGAAGGTCACGCGGTTCGGACCAGGGAACGGTATGCGCCTGTGCCGAACAGGCCTCAAGAAGCGATCGTACCTGGAGATGCTCCATGGTGGATCGTTCCACCGGCCTGGTGAAACGGAAATGGACTTCGGTGCCGATGAATTTCAGTTCGACCCCGGCATCAAGCTCTTGTGCAGAGACCATGATGCGTTTCTGGTACAGGTCGTCCGAGGAGCCACAGGTGATGCGCCATTGGGGGCTCCATTGCGGCAACACGGGTGTTGCCAATAAGAGCAGTAGGAACGCGCCAATGCACCGTGATGCGTGTCCGAGGCTCATCATGCACGTGTTCCCACGGATCGCCGAGGGGTCTTTCGGGTGCTTGGTGTGCAGCGTGTAACGGATCGCCATGGGCAGAAGGGGTCACGTTATTCTTCGAGCGGCGGATGATCGGACCTTATGGTCCATGAGGAGTTGGATCCGGAGGTGCCCTGTTGTGGAACAGCGGCCTTCCCGGACATTGGTATCAGGTACACAGAAGACTTTGAACTCGCTGGATGACCTGTTCCGCGAAGGAGCCATGAGAGCGCCAGATCGATATGGAATGGGTCCTGCGGTCATCGTTGAAAATCGACGTTTCGTGGGTTGATCTCGGGAATTTATCGTAGAAAAGCCCTGTTCGTCAAGTTCGGAATATCAACCAGCTGGTGTTGATGGCTCGGGTGTTCGTTGAAGCAGTAGGTGGCACACGAAGGATCGATCGGTCTGGAAACCTTGGGCTGATGGATCCAAATGGTATCATGCCGACCATCCATTCTGTTAGCCCCATTCATTCCTTAACGAACCGACCGGATCCGAGTTGAGCGCCATGGCCGTTCATCATCTTGACCATGTAGTATCCCTTGGTCAAGTGGTCCACGGAAAGGGAGATCATGGTATCGGCTGTGATCGATAGATGGCGCTCCTCGGAAACGACCCGACCACTGGCGTCCATCACCCAGATCCCGATGCTTTCGTTCAGTGGCAGTGCGGCCAGGTGGAACTGCACGGTGGAGTGTGCCGGATTCGGTATGGCCACCAACGTGCGCTCCTGCGGATGGTACAGAGCGCTGACCACATTGGTATAGGTCACGGCCCCATCGGCACCGACAGCCACGATCCGATAGAAGTTCATGCCTTCGGCCGGGGCGGTATCCAGGAAGGTGTGGTCGGTGGTGCCGCCGCCCGAGAGCACGGCCGGACCGTTCCCGATCGGTTCGAAGGACCGGCCGTCCACGGATCGTTCCACAATGAAGTGGTCGGTGGCGGCCGCATCCTGGGCCACCCAGTTCAAAAGAATGGATCGGGGTTGAACCGTGGCTTTCAGGTCGATGATCGAGATCGGGAGAACGGAGCAGTCCAATTGGTTCGGTGCGGCCAATCCCCAGGAGAGGTTGAAGGACTGCCCATTGGCCGAGAAGTTGTCGATGTATATGGTATACACTTTGCCGACATCGGCAAGGCTCACGTTGATGGGTGCGACGAAGCCGTTGGACCAGATGGAGGCGTTCTCAGACACATCGCCCTCGCCGGTCCTTAACCCCGTTTGGTAGGTGCCGGCCCATAGCGGGTTGGCATAGCTGCAACGGAGCGGGGTGCCGGTGGGTGGGCAGCTCACCGCATTGGTAGGCCCCCAGATCGCGAAGTCGTAATCGACGTTGACCGGTTGGCCCATGTTGTTCGTGGGTTGTATGGTGAAGGTGATGTTCCCCGGCGAACGCGGGGAGAAGTAGTACCACGTTCCTTGCCGCTCATTGTCCGACAGGCATCCTCGGTTGGTGTTGTCGAGGTCTGCGGAACATCCGGTCCAATCGGAGCTGTTGTTGATCGCGCCACTGCCACATACCGTGAGCCCGCCGCCGCAGTCCTGCACGGGTGTGGGGAAAGCATCCGGTCCATAGACACAGAGCCCGAAGGTTCCCGTGGCTCCTGCTTGCCCCCAGAACCGGATATAGTAGGTCTGCCCGCCCGTGAGCGGGGTACAGCGGCGGTCCAGATAGGGCATAAGGTCGTTCACACCGGTGCCGCCGTCGTTATCGCAGCCACCGGTCACCAAGCTCAGCGCACCGCAGGTGCCGGAATAGACCTGGAACACACCATCGCTTAGTGTGCCTGCCTCGGAGAAGATGCGGACCGCACCACTCGCTGGAGCAACGAACTTGAACCAGACATCCGAGGCGGTGCTGCCACCACAGGCCGGTGCCGGGGTGGTGCTTGAGCCCGTGGCCGAGATGTTGGTGAAGTATTCCATGAAACAGCTGGGGGCCACGAATAACTCGGTGGCGCCGCTGCATTCATTGTTCACCAAGGGACGGGATACGCAGATGGTGCCGTTCATCTCGGTGTTGGCGTTGCGCAGCTGAACCCTGATCAGGTAGTTCGTGCCCACCACGGTGCTTAGGGTGATCGTTGCGTTGTTCCCATTCGCGCCGGCATCCACGCAACCCACTTGTGTAAGGCTCCCACAGGTGCCGGTGAACACATGCAGGATGGCCCGCTGGTTCCCGTCGGGGTCGTAGTGTATCAGGGTGGTCGTTTCCGTCGCGGTGAACCATCCGAAGGCATCGTCGTAGTTGCCCGCACCACACCCGGTTGGGTTCATGGTGGCCGTGTATGCGTCGAGTTTCACAAAGGGCTGCGGGGTGCAGGTGGTCCCCACCGGGATCTGGCTGATGGCCGGGTAGCCGCACCAGTTGGTGGTGGTGGGCGACCAGATGCAGATCCGGCCGGTCATGGCGTTGTTGGTGTTGTAGCGCTGGATCCGGATCTGGTAGTTCGTGCCGGGCACTGTCTGGATCATGAGCTGCGCATTGGCGCCATCCGATCCGGCATCGACACACCCCACTTGGATGAGCGCACCACAGGTGCCAGTGAAGACGTGCAGGATGGGCCGGTGAGCATTGTCCGGGTCGTAGGTGATGAAGGTGGTGTTGCTCGTGGCCGTGAACCAGCCGAAAGCATCATCCCGGCTGCCTGCGTTGCAGGTTCCCGGATCGTGATCCGCACCGAAGGATGCCGGTTTGTCGAAGTCCACGTAAGCACAGGCGGTGCCTACCGCGTATTGGTTGGCCACATTGGTTCCGCACCCATCACTGGCTGTCTGGGCGTTGGTGGATCCAAGGCTGGCATACGCAAGAGCGATCGCAAGGATCCGGCTGATGGTTCGAGGTTCACTCTGCATGATCGTGGTGATAGGGGCGGCCGATCAGTCGGGAATAGGCTTCGGGGTAGCGTTCCATCCATTCTGCTTTCGCAGCATCGTATCGAGCATGGTCGGCATGCTCATCTCCGGTGTGGATCATCCGGGGCATGGGCGGGATGCCTTCCTCTTGGATGCTGCCATCCCGGTTGTTCGTGCAGGTGGCACCCAGGATGCGGTGATCCGAACCGGCCACGGCGCTGGTCAACTCACCGTATGGGATCGGGGCGGTGACCACGAACCTTACCACCCGGTCCTGTTCTTCGATCTGAATGTCGATCGGGTCGTACCGCATTTGAAGCGTACTGACCAGCATCTTTACCGAAACCTCTGCCGTGCGCGGCATTACGCTGATCCTGTAGACATGCATGGCTTCGCTCTGGGCGCTCAGCGACCCGTAGCTGGTCAGGGCCAGGGCGATCCCTATGATCCAAGTGAAAGCCAAGCTTTTCTTGGCTTGACAAGGTGGATGTTCGAGGTTTACGGCGGTTCCGAATGGCGGGCTGGTGCTTCGATATAACTTGAACATTCTTCGGTGTATTGGTCGATTTCATCGACGAATTACGGCCGTTGTACGTGGTCCTGGTGCCGAGGTTTCGCCCGGTATGGAGAAGGCTCGGGCCGAAGTGGCCGACAAGGGATCCCCAACAGGCTATTGGGGCGGGGAGGGGGCTGTGCTGGCTCAGTGGCTCACCTTGTGTCGTGAACCCTACGTTCATTCACCATCTCCGATCCTTTTTCAGCTGCCAGCCGCGTTGGCGTATTTCGCCGTAACGCCCGCTACGCCGCGCATGTTCCGCCTTGCATGATGGCGAGATCGCGGAAGACCTTCGAGGTACCCTTATACCAATTCGCACTAAGGCGTAGGCCGATCTGCTTGCTCTTTTTCCCATGCCTTCTCCGAGCGACCTATTCCTTTCTGGCCATGGGGCATGGATCGGGCCACGATCCACGGGATGGCTGCGGATCCGGCACGGCGAACGGAAGACCTTGGGTGGTCCCCTCCGTGATCCCCGGACCGCTGTGAACAAGCCGCCCCCTGAACGCATAGGAAGGCGTTCAGGGGGCGGTGATCGGCCCGGTACGGTGTGTTCCTATTTCTTGCCGGTCACTTGCCGGGGTACACTTCCAAGGCTTTGGTGAGCACCTCCACGGCCTTTTGCAGGAGGTTCTTTTCCAGTACATAGGCGAGTCTTACCTGTTTGCGGCCGGGTGTCGGCTCGGCATAGAAGCCGGTGGCCGGGGCCATCATCACCGTGTATCCATCCACTTCGAACGACTCCAAGAGCCATTGGCAGAAATGGTCGCTGTCGTCGATGGGGAGCTCCGCCACGCAGTAGAAGGCTCCCTTGGGCATGGGGCAGATCACGCCGGGGATCGCGTTCAGCCCATGGACCAGGATGTCCCGGCGCTGCACGTATTCGGTGGCCACGGCTTCGAAGTAGGAGGCGGGTGTGTGGAGGGCGGCTTCCGAGGCGATCTGCCCGAAGGTGGGTGGGCTCAGGCGGGCCTGCGCGAACTTGAGCGCGGCAGCGTAAAGTTCCTTGTTGCGGGTGATGAAGGCTCCGACCCGCGCACCGCACATGCTATAGCGTTTGCTCACGCTGTCGATCAGAACGGCGTTCTGCTCGAGCCCCTCCAGGCTCAGGGTGCTCACGTGCCGGGCGCCATCGTAGCAGAATTCCCGGTAGACCTCGTCGGCGAAGAGGTAGAGGTCGTGACGTTTCACGATATCGCGAAGGGTCTCCAGCTCGTTGCGGCTGTACAGGTAACCGGTGGGGTTCCCGGGGTTGCAGATCAGGATGCCCTTGGTACGCGGGGTGATCAGGGCTTCGAACGCCTCGATCGGCGGAAGGGCGAAGCCTTCCTGGATGGTGCTCCGTACGGGTACCACCTTCACGCCGGCCGCGATGGCGAAGCTGTTGTAGTTGGCGTAGAACGGCTCGGGAATGATGACCTCATCACCCGGTTCGAAGCAGGCCATCATGCCGAAGAGCAGTGCTTCGCTACCTCCGTTGGTAACGATGATCTCATCGTACGAGATGTTGATGCCGTGCTGTCCGTAATAGTGTGCCAGGCCCTTCCGATAGCTTTCGTAGCCTGCCGAATGGCTGTATTCGATCACCGTGCGGTCCAACTGACGGATGGCATCGAGGGCCACCTGGGGGGAGGCGATGTCCGGCTGGCCGATGTTAAGGTGGATGACCTTGGTGCCACGGGCCTTGGCGGCTTCGGCGTAGGGCACGAGCTTACGGATGGGAGAGGGGGGCATCAGTAGCCCTTTGGAGGAGATCGCTGGCATGAGAGTTGGGCCGGAAGTGCGTTCGCGGCGGCGCGAAGATCGTGCTTTCGCACCAGCCCGCCGATAATGGACGAAGCCCCCTTCCGGAACCGGAAGGGGGCTTCGTGTTCTGCCGGGTCGATGGGCCTATCCCTTTTCCACCGGGGCCATCGGGCTGGATTCCTTCACCGGAGAGGTGGGGGTTTCCGGAGCACCTTCCACCGTGCCTTTGATCCGAATGATCTTCTCCGGCATGTTCGCCGCGTTGCTGGTGATGGTGACGTTCTTGTTGATCGGACCAACACGCTTGGTGTCGTATTTCACCGTGATGGTGGTCTTGCCACCGGGCATGATGGGAGCCGTGTCGCACTTGGGTACGGTGCAGCCGCAGCTCCCCTTGCAGTTGGTGATGATCAAGGGCTGGTCGCCGGTGTTGGTCACCGTGAACTCGCATGTGCCGTTGCCACCTTGGGCGATGGTGCCGTAGTCATGCACGTCCTTGTCGAGCGTGAGCTGGGGGCCTTGCGCTTGGGCGCTGAACAGGGTGCCAACGAAGGCCAGGGAGAACAAAAGTTTTTTCATAGTAGAGGTTGTGGTTCTTGAACGATCGGATGTCCGCATGGATCAATTCGCGGGAGCGGGCTTCTTCTCCGGAGCAACGGGCGTGGTGGAAGCGCCTTCCACGGTGCCTTTGATGGTGATCACTTTGCTGGGTGCGTTGGTGGCGTTGCTGGTGATGGTGACGCTCTTGTTGATGGGGCCTACACGGTTGCTGTCGTACTTCACCTTGATGGTGCTCTTGGCTCCCGGCTTGATCGGGGTGGTGTCGCACTGGGGTACGGTGCAGCCGCAGCTGCCCTGGCACTGGGAGATGATGAGGGGCTGATCGCCGGTGTTGGTCACCGTGAATTCGCATTCGCCATTTCCGCCCTGTTTGATGGTGCCGTAGTCGTGCACCTCCTTGTCGAGGCTGATCATGGGGCCTGTGCCACCAACGGGCTTCATTTCGGGTTGCGCCATGGCGCCCAGCGTGAAGAGGCTGAGACCGAGGGTGAGAAGGAGTTGTTTCATGGGTATGTAAGGTGCTGTGTTGCGTTTTTGTACGACGAAAGTAGATGGGTGGGTGACGGTCGTTCTCGACCTTAACAGGAGTTTAACAGCATGGGCCATCGTCTGTTCCGGTCGAGGCATCGGTCGTAACCCTTGCCAATATCGTACCCTTTTTATACAGTGCACATGGGGCGTGGGGGGGCTAGCGTGCTGGTGGGTTGTGTTGAAGCGTCCTCCTGAAGGTACGGAGCGCCCTTTCAATAGCCGCCGAAGCCCTGGGGCATGCGCTCCGGGTGGAAGGCAAGTACGATAACGCCTACCGCTGATCGCGTATGGTGCGTATGGTGAAAACCACCTCTTCCGGTAGCCGATGGAGCTCGGATGGACCGGGTATCGCGGAGGCTTCAGGGATGGAACGGTAACTTCGCGGCCCGCCGGGACCGGGCATGGACCCATTCCGGTGAACAGCATGGCTTCAGCAGAGATCCCCAAACGATTCGAACCCGCCCAGAGCGAAGGCAAGTGGTACCAGCATTGGATGGACAAGGGCTATTTCCGCAGCGTGCCCGACGACCGCGAGCCCTACACCGTGGTGATCCCGCCGCCCAACGTAACGGGCGTGCTGCACATGGGGCACATGCTCAACAACACCATCCAGGATGTGCTGATCCGACGTGCGCGCATGCTGGGCAAGAACGCCTGCTGGGTGCCGGGTACCGACCACGCCAGCATCGCCACGGAAGCCAAGGTGGTGCGCCTGTTGCAGGAACAGGGCATCAAGAAGAGCGCCATCGGCCGCGAGGAATTCCTGAAGCACGCCTTCGCCTGGAAGGAGAAGTACGGCGGCGTGATCCTGGAGCAACTGAAGAAGCTCGGCGCCAGCTGCGACTGGGACCGTACGCGCTTCACCATGGAACCCGACCTGAGCGAGGCGGTGATCGACGTGTTCATCGACCTGCACAAGAAGGGTTTGGTGTATCGCGGCCTGCGCATGGTGAACTGGGATCCCGTGGCCCTCACCGCCGTGAGCGACGAGGAGGTGATCATGAAGGAGACGAACTCGCGTCTCTTCCATGTGCGTTACGCGATCGAAGGCGGCAAGGACGAGTGGATCACCATCGCGACGACACGCCCGGAAACGATCCTGGGCGATACCGCCGTGGCCGTGCATCCCGAGGATGAACGGTACGCGCACCTGAAGGGCAAGCGCGTACTGGTGCCGCTGATCGGTCGTAGCGTGCCCATCATCTTCGACGAATACGTGGAGCGCGAATTCGGGACCGGAGCACTGAAGGTGACGCCCGCTCACGACGCCAACGACCACGAGTTGGGCAAGAAGCACGGCCTGGAGACCATCGACATCCTGGAGCCGAACGGCATGCTGAGCCCCGCCGCGCAGCTGTACGTGGGCGAGGATCGCTTCGTGGTGCGCAAGAAGATCGCCAAGGAGCTGGAGGAAAAGGGCTTCCTGGTGAAGACCGAGGATCTCGTGAACAAGGTGGGGATCAGCGAACGCACCGATGCCGTGATCGAGCCGCGCCTGAGCCTGCAGTGGTTCGTGAAGATGGGCGAGCTGGCCAAACCCGCGCTGGAAGTGGTGAAGGACGGCCGCGTGAAGCTGCATCCGCAGAAGTTCGTGAACACGTACACCTACTGGATGGAGAACGTGCGCGACTGGTGCATCAGCCGCCAGCTGTGGTGGGGCCAGCGTATTCCGGCGTGGTACAATGAGAACGGTGATGCGGCCGTTTGCAAGACCGAAGCGGAGGCCGTCGCGCAATTCACCGCCGCCGGGCAGAGCACCAACGGCATCCGGCAGGACGAGGATGTGGTGGACACCTGGTTCAGCAGCTGGCTGTGGCCCATCAGCGTGTTCGACGGCTTCAAGGACCCGCAGAACGAGGACATCAAATACTACTACCCCACCAACGACCTGGTGACCGCGCCGGAGATCCTCTTCTTCTGGGTGGCACGTATGATCATGGCGGGTCTCGAATACCGCGATGAGGTGCCCTTCAAGAACGTGTACCTCACCGGCATCGTGCGCGACAAGCTGGGCCGCAAGATGAGCAAGAGCCTGGGCAACAGCCCCGACCCGCTGGACCTGATCGCCAAGTACGGCGCCGACGGCGTGCGCACCGGCATGCTCTTCTCCTCACCCGCCGGCAACGACCTACCCTTCGACGAGAGCCTTTGCGAGCAGGGCCGCAACTTCAGCAACAAGATCTGGAACGCGTTCCGGTTGGTGAGGGGATGGACCGTCGCACAGCAGGAACAGCCCGCCGGCAACGCTGCAGCCGTGGCGTGGATGCGGAGCCGCGTTCAACGGGCCACCACCGAGCTGAATGGCCTGTACGATCAGTTCCGCATCAGCGAGGCGCTCATGGCCACCTACAAGCTGATCTGGGACGACCTGTGCAGCTGGTACCTCGAGAGCATCAAGCCCGCCTTCGTGAACGGCGTGGGCGAGCCGATCGACGCCGCGACCTACGAAGCCACCATCACGATCTTCGAGGATGTGCTGAAGCTGCTGCATCCGTACATGCCCTTCCTCACCGAGGAGGTGTGGCACCATCTGCGTGAACGCAAGCCCGGCGAGGACATCATCGTTGCGACGTGGCCGAAAGGCGGCGAAGGGGATGCGGCGTTGGAGGTCGAGGTGCAGCACGCCTTCGATCTGGTGACCGCGGTGCGCAACACCCGCAACGAGCGCGGCATGAGTCCGAAGGAAGCGTTGAATGTGCAGGTGAAAGGCGCAGCGCCGATGCGCGCGGCCGTGTCCGCCCTGGTGAACAAGCTGGCCAACGTGGGCACGATCGCCCGCGTGGACAAGAGCGGCGACGGGGCAGTGACCTTCCTGGTGGGCACCACCGAGTACGCCGTCGACCTGGGCAGCAAGGTGGACAGCGCCGCCGAGGCCAAGAAGGCCGAGGAGGAACTCACCTACCTGCGCGGCTTCCTTTCAAGCGTGGAGAAGAAGCTGGGCAACGAGCGTTTCGTGAGCGGTGCACCACCACAGGTACTGGAGATCGAGCGCAAGAAGAAGGCCGACGCCGAGGCAAAGATCAAGGCGCTGGAGGAGCGACTGGCGGTGCTGAAGTGAGCTGAGTGTCCTGGCTCAGGTGAACATTTCTATCAGCTTCGCCAATTCCTTGTTGGGAATATCACCCGTTTCCGATTTGTCGTAGACCGTGAGCAGGATCACGGTATGGCGCACCACCTTCACACAGGTGATCACGCGGGCACCTCCCGACCGGCCCTTGCCCTTGGAATGGATGGCCATGCGGACCTTATAGCAGTCCTTACCGAGCGCTGTGCCCTGCACTGGATCATGTGTCAATCCTTCGATCAGCTCCGCAACGTCGTCCCGCATGGACGGGTATCGTTTCGCCAACCGCTTGACCGCGCGGTCGAACACCGGTGAGCTGACGACCTCAAAGCTCATCGAGCAGGCGCTTCGCGGGACGGAGCTTCTTCGTGCCACGCAGGTGCGCCTTCGCGTCGCCCAATGCCTCCATCAGTTCAAGGGCGACCGTAGCTTTCTTGCCGTCCTTCAAGATGTTAACCACTTCGATGAAATCGAGTTGGCTCAGCAGCTCATCAAAGAACTTCTTCTTGCGGGCGTCCTTTAGTTGTAGGATATACTGTTCCATTTCCGCGAATATACAGGCGAACCGGGCCAGGATCAAGGCGCTGGTGGAAAGGCTGGCGGTGCTGAGGTGATCAGCGTTTGAGGATGCGCGCGGTCTCCGCACCTGCACGGATCACATACACACCGGGTGCGAGCGAACGGATGTCCAACTGATAGCCATTCGTGGTACGTGTGAACGGCACCTCCGTCATACGCCCATCGGATCCGATCAGTTGGAACGAGGTGGCCGATCCGGGAGGCAAGGTGACGTTGATGTGATCGTGCGCCGGGTTCGGGCTGATGCCTATG
>SSGN01000217.1 GCA_008016945.1 Flavobacteriales bacterium | reverse complement strand
GCCCAAGACCATGCCACACATCGTAGCCCCTTCGCTCCTCGCCGCCGACTTCGCCGACCTGAAAAGCGCCGTGGGCCTGGTGGATGGCAGTGCCGCGCCGTGGCTGCACCTGGACGTGATGGACGGCGTGTTCGTACCCAACATCAGCTTCGGCCTGCCAGTGATCAAGGCCATCCGCCCGCTGACGAAGAAGGTGTTCGACGTGCATCTGATGATCGTACGGCCCGAGGAGTACGTGACCGCCTTCCGCGATGTGGGGGCCGACGTGCTCACCGTGCACCTCGAGGCCAGCACGCATCTGCACCGCACGGTGGAGGCCATCAAGGCCGCGGGGATGAAGGCGGGAGTGGCCATAAACCCCCATACCCCGGTGGCGGCACTGGAGGACATCCTGTCCGACATCGACCTGGTGTGCCTGATGAGCGTGAACCCAGGCTTCGGTGGACAACGTTTCATCGCCCGCACCTTCCAGAAGATCGAAGCCTTGGTAGAGCTGCGCAAGAAGACCGGATCGAAAGCCCTGATCGAGATCGATGGCGGCGTGGGGGTCGGCAACGCGCGGCAGCTGGCGCATACCGGTGCCGACGTGTTGGTAGCGGGCAACAGCGTGTTCGGGGCGGACGCTCCGGCACAGGCCATCGCCGAGCTCATGGGCTGACCGGTTCATTCCGTGGTAGCCGACGCCTTCGGGTGGGTCTTGTCCTGTGCGACTTCGGCGGATCCATCCGCATCGACGCCCACCACCTCCAACGGCAGGTTGCCCCCATCGCCCGGCACCGGACTTGCTGACGCCCGACCAACGCCGCAGCGAGACCGTGTGCCGCCTGTTGCGCAGCGAATGGCGCCGTGCGTTCCAACGCGGACGACCCGACAAGAGCGGCACCGGTGCCATCACCGGGTGCCATGCCCCATGCACGGTGGCCGGCCGTGTCGCCCCTCGGTCCAAGGTGGTGGCGGTGAAGCCGATCGATCTGTTGGCACCTCCAGCACACCTAGAGCACCGGTTCGGGCACCATGGCCGGATGCTTGAACGACCTGCGCACAAGAACAAGCGCCGGTCCCGGTGATCTTGGACAGCCTCTACGTCGGCCACCACCGGATCGACCTGGAAGGCGCTCCATGATCGGTCACCAAGACCGCCAACTTGATCCATAGACCGGCATCCGGTACCTTCGGCCCATGACCAGAACCCTACTCCTGACCCTGGGAACGTTGGTGCTCACGGCCAGTCAAGCGCAAACGGTCCCTCATGATCACCGCACCTGCGGATCGCACAAGTTCACGAAACAGCTTCTCGAACAACAAGGCCTGAGCACCGACCTGCTACACCAGTTGCCCACCGTGCAAAGCGTGGAGCGAGGAGGTCCGTTGAACGTCCCCGTGGTGGTGCATGTGGTGTGGAACACCGCTGCGGAGAACGTGCCCACCTCCACCATCAATGCGTTGATCTCGGAACTGAACGCGGATTACTCCGGCACCAACACCGACCTCGGCACGGTGCGCCCTACTTTCCAAGGGGTGGTCGGAAACCCGGGCTTTCAATTCTGTCTGGCACAAGTGGATCCGAGCGGGAACGCCACCACAGGTATCGTGCGGGTGAACACCAGCGAAACCTGGTTCGACCCGGACGCGGAAACGGACAATATGAAGATGGCCCCGAACGGTAGCCCCGCCTGGGACCCCACCCGGTACCTGAACATCTGGATCTGCGACATCACCAGTGGCGCCTCGGGTAGCACGATCACGGTGGGCTACGCGTACCTGCCCGTGGGCGGTGTGGTGGGCACCAGCATCGATGGCCTGGTGGTGGACTACGACTATGGCACCAGCGTGGGTGCGCGTACCGCCACACACGAGATAGGCCACTACCTGGGACTGTTGCACACCTTTGATGAAGGCGGAGCTTGCGTGAACTCCGATGGATTCACGGACACGCCGACGTCCAACAGCCCAACATTCTCGTGCAGCAACACCAGCCTGATGAAATGCGGTGTACTGACCCAGTACGAGAATTTCATGGACTATAGCAACTGCACGGTCATGTTCACGGACCAGCAAGCCGCCTACATGACCAGCGTGCTCATGAACGAACGCAGTGGCTTGTTGACGAACTCCGCCTGCTCTGGCCCCGTGGCTGGTGTGTGCATCCCCACCTCGACCAATGGCCCCTTGGATGGCGACTACATCAATGGTGTCACCTTGGGCAGCATCAACAACACCAATTCCGGCAGCACCACGGGTAGTACGTACAACGACTACAGCGCGACCCTTTCCACCAACCTGGCGCGTGGCACGGCGTACACCATCACGATCCAAGGAGGCTCCTACGCTGAAGGCGATCACTATGCCGCTTGGATCGACTATGACCAGGACGACACCTTCGAGGCATCGGAGAAACTGGGCGAGTTCACCACCACGGCGGCGGGTGAGGCCCAACTGATCAACTTCACCGTTCCTGCCGGGGCTGCTCTCGGCAACACGGTCCTTCGCGTGCGTGGTGTGTACCACAACACCGGCGAACCTTCGCCAACCGACCCTTGCTACAGCTATGGCTATGGCGAGACCGAGGACTATGGCATCGTGATCACCACGGGCGGTGGTAGCGGTCTGTGCATCCCCACCTCGACCAATGGCACGGCGGATGGCGACTTCATCAACGCCGTGATCCTGCACACGATCGAGAACAGCAACTCCGGCGGCATCACCGCACCCGCCTACAGTGACCTGCGCACACAGCACTTTACCACGCTGGTCCGCAATGGATACTACGGCGTTGTAGTGGAAAGCGGCACCTATACGGACGATAGTTACGCGGTATGGATCGACTTCGACCAGAACGGAACCTTCTCCGACGCCGAGAAGCTCGGGGAATTCGCGACCACCGCAGCGAACGAAGCTCGCGTGATCCCCTTCAGCATACCATCGAACGCTCCCCTGGGGAACACCACCATGCGGGTGCGCGGGGCGTACCTGGGTGATGGAGAGCCCAGCCCAATGGCCCCCTGCTACAACTATGCCTATGGCGAAACGGAGGACTATGGGATCACCATTGCTCCAGCGCCCAGTGCCTACTGCACCCCGTACACCGCCCTGGGACCCGTTGACGGCGATTTCATCAACAGCGTTTCGCTCGGCACCATCTCCAACCTGAACTCCGGCGGTGTGGATGGACCGCGCTACTCCGATCACTTCAACACCCATAGCACCACCCTGCTACGGAACACCGCATACACCCTCTTGGTACAAGGCGGTGACTATTACCCCGATGTGTACGCGGCTTGGATCGACTACAGTGGGAATGGTTCGTTCGAGGCTACGGAGAAGATCGGCGAATTCACCTCCTCCAGCACCGGCCAGTTGGGGTCGATCGACTTCACCGTACCGGCCGATGCGCCCGTGGGTGTGACCCGGATGCGTGTCCGTAGCGGTTTCATCGGTGCCGAAGAACCCACTCCGTTCGATCCGTGCTACTCGTACATCTACGGTGAAACGGAGGACTACCAGGTACTGATCCAGTTCGCCACAGCCACAGAGACGGCCGAAGCCGATCTCTTCGCGTTGTGGCCCAACCCGACGACCGGCCTGGTGCACCTCCGATCGAACAGCGATGCCCCGGCCATGATCGAGGTGCTGGACATGCAAGGCAGACTCGTGATGGCGACCACCCTTACGCGTGGCACAACGACCATTGACGTATCGACCCTGGCCACCGGCACCTACTCCGTACGGGTACAGCAGAACAACGCCCTGTACAACACGCGCTTGGAAGTGGTCCAGCAATAGCGGCCCGCCCACTACGAAGCAGAAGACCAACACCGACGGGTGTTGGTCTTCTGCTTTTCAGCGCTCGTCGGACCTATACCAGTACCATGTCGAATAGCCTGGATCCCGCTGCAACCTGGGCGGATAGCGTCGCGTAGATACCGCACAACACCCCCGCGCCTGCCCCCATGTCCGCCCGCCTCTTTCCGATCATCGCCCTTGTCCTCTCGAACATGGCCATCGCCCAATCATCGGGTATCGGCATCAAGGGTGGTATCCAGGCGAGTACGGCCAAGGCCATCCTGGTGCGTACGCAGCCGATCCCAGGGGGCACGGCCGGGCTATACTTCCCTTGTGGGATCGCACCGCGGTTGGAGATCCAGCCGGAAGTGCTGTTCTCCACCTTGGGCACCGAGTGGATGGAGCCCGATGGCGATGTGGCCACTGAACGCAGCACCTACATTCAGGTCCCACTCACCGTGAAGTACTTTCTCAGCAACGCATTCAACCTTGCTCTGGGATACCAGTTCGGTAAGGCCATGACCGCACATGCCAGGGGCACCGAGGGAACAAGCTCCATCATCGATCAATATGCGAACATGGACCACGGCTTCGTTGGCGGTGTGGGCATGGACTTCCAGCATGGCCTGGACCTGGGTCTGCGTGCATACAGCGCCACATCGCGATTCCATGGTGATAGCGACCCTCTCTATGCGAAGAATCGGTCCGTCCAGGTCACGGTGGGCTACCGTATCCACCAATATCGCACTTCGTTGAAACCACGTAGGAGGTGAGTGACCGGCTATCTTTGGCGCCGATGAGCGCTGATCGTATCATCGCCCTGCTCGGCGGTGGCCAGCTGGGCCGCATGTTCATTGAGAACGCGCTGCGCTATCCCGTGCGTGTGGAAGTGCTTGATCCAGACGCCAGCGCACCATGCGCCACATTGGCGCACACCTTCCGTACCGGCAGTTTGCTCGAGGTTGGCACCGTGCTCCAGCATGCTCGTGATGCGGAGATCGTTGGGATCGAGATCGAACATGTCTCCGTAGAAGCGCTGGAGCAGCTCGAAAGCATGGGGAAGCGGGTCATCCCCGCCCCTGGCGTGCTCCGTGTGATCCAAGACAAGGGCCTGCAGAAGGAGTTCTATCGTACACATGGGATCCCCACCCTGCCCTTCGTACTGACCAACACCTCCGAGGATCTTCGTCAACTGGCCCCCCGACTACCCGGATTCCTGAAGGCCCGAAAAGGAGGCTACGATGGGAAGGGTGTGATGTCGCTTCGTACCATACAGGACCTGGACAACGCGTTCGCTGGCCCCTGCGTGTTCGAGCCCCTGGCGGATGTGGCCATGGAGCTGGCCGTGACCGTGGTACGGGATGATACCGGGCACCAGGTGACCTACGACCCCGTGGAGATGGTCTTCGATCCGGAGCTGAATCTCGTGGACCACCTGCGTGCACCCGCACGGATCGCCCCTCAGCTGGCTGAACGGGCCAAGGAACTCGCCAAGCAGGTGGCTGAAGCGTTCGGCGCAGCCGGGATCTACGCGGTGGAACTGTTCCTCACGAAGGAAGGCGACCTCGTGGTGAACGAAACCGCCCCGCGTGCACACAACAGTGGCCACCATACGATAGAGGCCTGCCATAGCTCGCAATTCGACCAGTTGCTGCGCGTATATATGGGGTGGCCCCTGGGCAATACGGAACTCCGCAGTCCGGCGGCGATGATCAACCTCGTTGGCGAGGGTGGCAAGGGGGCACCTCGACTGGAAGGCACCGACGCGGTGCTGTCGTTACCCGCCGCATTCCCGCATCTCTATGGCAAGGAAGAGACCCGCACCGGCAGAAAAATGGGGCATGTGACCGTGCTCGCCGACTCGCACGAGGCGCTGGACAAAGCGATCGACACCGTAAGAACACATTGCCGGGTGACACCGCAGCATTGACCGATCCTCGAATCATCAGACAAATGGTAAGCATCATCATGGGTAGCCGCAGTGACCTGGAGGTCATGCGCGAAGCCGTGGATACGATGTCCGAATTCGGCATCGCCCACGAACTGGTCGTAGTTAGCGCGCATCGAACCCCGGAGCGCATGTTCGAATTCGGCCGTACGGCCGCGCAACGTGGCGTGAAGGTGATCATCGCCGGAGCGGGCGGGGCAGCACATCTACCCGGCATGGTCGCTTCGTTGACCACGATCCCTGTGATCGGCGTTCCCGTGAAGTCGCGCAATTCGATCGATGGATGGGATTCGCTGCTCTCCATCGTGCAAATGCCCGCTGGTGTGCCCGTGGCCACGGTGGCGGTGAATGGCGCACGTAACGCCGGACTGCTCGCGGTACAGATCCTGGCCATCGCCAATGAACAACTGGCCTCCAAGCTGGTCGCCTTCAAGGCCGATCAAGTCGAGAAGGTGCGTGATGGGGTAAGCACGCTTCGGCAGCAGTTCCCGAACGAGTTCGACGCGAAGTGACCGGGGCGGGCCGATATGGAGCGGCACCCTGAACGGTATTGAGCGGCCCGCTCAAGGCCGGACCTCCATCATGGTCCTGTTCGGCACGATGTAAGGATAGATCTCGTCCACATCGGCATTGCGCAGGGCGATACAGCCCCACGTCCAATCCACACCCTGGGTGATCCAATGGTCCTTGCCCACCGGAACACCGTGTATGCCGATCTCGCCACCGATATCCTTCCCTGCGGGGATCGCGCCCATCGCCTGCCGCTCTCGGAACCTTCTCCAACTCTCTTCGTTGGGGTAGTCCACCCAGATGAACTTGTGCCAAGCGCCATGGACCCGTTTGCCCCGAAAGGTGAACGATCCTTCGGGCGTACGCCTGTCCCCTTGGTAGTACTTATCTCCCACCGGTGCCTCCCCCAACACACACGGGTAGACCTTCACGACCTCCTTCTTCACCAGAACGGTGAACGTTCGATCGGACTTGTCCACCAGGAACGAGACATCGCGGGCCGAAGCGCCCAGGCTGTCGACCAACCTTGCCAATGGTATCGATACCACGGCTGTGGCCGGGAACCGCTGTTCTGCATCCACCTCCAGCACCTCCTGGCCCGAGCATGACGACCACGCCGCAAGACAGCAAGTCGCTAACCAGATGATACCACCCTGGGACATGGCCATTCTTTCCATGAAGGAATGCGCAGGGCGCAGGAGGTAACGCCCCTATCTCACCTCCACTTGGAACACCACCTCCAGATCGGTCTCGCCGCCGGCGTTCGTGATGTCCCCTCCGCTCACGCCGGAACCAGCCTTATCGGGCATGTGACGGAGGATCACCGTGAGTGACCCTGTGCCGCTGGCCGTCGTTCCCGCAAGACCAAGCAGGCCGATCGGCGCTCCGTTCACATCTGCATCCGCGTATGTCACCATCGGCGCTGCCCCAGTGCGTATGAAGAAGAACTGATGGGCGATGCCTTCCGCCTCGATCTCGTGCGTGATATCCTCAACGGGATCCACGCTTTCATTGAGCACGCGAACACTCAAACGGAAGTCCGAAGCCGCCGGTAGCGTGTCGGCGGTGATGACCGACGGAAGACCTCCATCGCCGTCCGGATCCGCCCAGCGCAACAAGAAGGTATCACTGGGATCCGCTGTGGAAATGAAGGTGAGCAACACGCTGGTGATGAGTTCCTCCTCGTTGACCGGCTGGGGCGCTGGTGCGATGGTATCTCCGCGTTCGCACCCGGTGGCAAGAGCCAATGCAGCGGTGATCAGGATCCCGCCTTTGATCATGTTCATTCGTTCCATATCCTTGATGTGTTCTTTCCGTTCAGGTGGTCATTCTCGTCTTCATGGCCGTTGGTCCTCCGGCCACCGCGTATCCGTTCTTTCCATGGCCTCCGAATGTGTAAGCGATCCATATCCGCACATCGGTACCGCGAGCGTCGGCATAGTACCGGAATCGGTCCATGTACTCACGGTATCGGACATTGAACAGGTTGGTGACCTCCACACCGAACCGGACCATATTGCCCTTGATCGCCTTGCCCCCCTCGCCGGAGAGCCCTATCAATTGATAGCCTGAAGGTGCTGCTGCAAGCTCGATGCCGTGTGGGATCCGGCGCTGTCGTGCCGTATGCGCGAGGCTCATCGTACAGCTGAAATCGGCCCAACGTTCCCGTGCGGGAACCACATGGGTCAGTTCAGCGGTGACACGATCCGCCGGCATCTGCACGAGCCACTGATCCGTGGTCCGATCACGAGCACGCACCGTACTGGCCCGAAGCTGAACGGACCATTGGCCGGACAGGGCCGATCGGACCATCGCATCGGCGCTGTTCAACGTCGCATCGACCGCTGTATAGTGGTAGACCGGGAACGCCCCTCTGATGGTGAGCCTCGCACCTTCAGGCCGGAGATGGATGTATCCATCCATACGATCGGAGCGCAGGCTCAATTGAGCGGTAAGCCTCCCATTGAACCAGATTCCTTCCAGGTCAGCGGT
Source organism: Flavobacteriales bacterium (assembly GCA_008016945.1). The sequence continues at coordinate 5,596 of SSGN01000217.1, read as the reverse complement.
CGCATTCAGCGATCGTTCGCTCCGCAGGGTGGCATCGCCCAGCTCGATCGCTGCCGCACCATGGTGAAGGCCTTCGCTGTACAGTTCGCTAACGTGCGGTGGGCGGTACGCGCTCCCCACATTGAACCGCCCAGTGAGACCATCCCTGATCGCCCAAGCGAGCCCCGCACTGAAGGCTCCATTGCCAAAACGATGGATCGGTGTTCGCAGGATACCGTTGGCATCGAAGCGGGCCACATCAAGGCGCGCATGTTCCACACGCACTCCCGCCTCCAGCTCCAACCGCTCGCTGACCGGCATGTGCTCGACCCAGAACAGCCCCAACAGTTCCCGCCGATAGTTGGGGATGAGCGGCCTGACGCCAGTGCCCGGCATACTCTCATTCTCCTGCAGCAGACCATTGACCCCTAGCTTTCCATGCACACGCTCACCGATCCAGTGCTTGAGCTCAAGGTCGACCGTGTGGGTGCGCAGGTCCAATGCCAACGCCGGCACAGAGCTCCGTCCCGCCCTACGGAGGTCATACTCGCGCCGTTGATCCAATTGGCCCCCATAGTTGATCACTAAGCGGCTCCGATCGGAGATGACCCGCGTCAACTCGGCTTTGGCCAAGTGGTGCACCACGGTCTGGCGGGGCGCATCGATGGCATAGGTATGCTCCGCCACATACCAGGGCACACCACTAGCCAACGCGTTGCGCAGGTCGGTGAGATTACCGACATGCGCCGCCCGCAGGATGCCCAGCTCACGTTCGAAGCGGCTATAGAACAGAACGCTCGACCACCGCTGTCCGCGATAGCCGACCGCCACGGACCCCCCACCCTCCCGAACGCCTGTATTGCTTAACACATAGCGCGGAGCTTCCGCATCACCGAGGTATCGCCCCGAGCCTTGGACACGCCAGGCAAACCTTGGATCGCCCTTCAGCACACCCTGCAAACGCCCCCCCACCGAGCCTCCGCGCCCGTTGTACGAACCTGAGCCATGGACGGCACCGCTGACCGGCCCGGTCCTCGGCAATTCCGCTGGTCGGGTGATGATGACACCGCCGATCGCATCGCTCCCGTACTGAACTCCCGATGCTCCGCGCACCACGGTGATGCGATCACTGCTGAACGGGTCCAGGTTCGGCGCATGCTCACTACCCCATTGCTGATCCTCTTGACGCACTCCCTGGTTCATGATCACCACTCGGTTCCCGCTGAGGCCATTGATCGTCGGCTTCGCGATGGTGGGCCCACTGCTGAAGACGCTCACCCCGGGGATCCGCACCAGAAGGTTGGCGAGGTCCGCGCCGCTGTTCCGGACCATCTCCTCCGCAGCAACGGTGGCATGCGGCTGTCCCACCTGTTCATCCGGGCGTGCACGAATGACCTCCATCTCGCGCAGTTCATGTGCATGATGCTCCAGCTCTATGACCAACACCTGATCGCGCGGGACCGTGATGCTTCGCTCCACCGCCTCGCAGCCAAGATGGGTCACCCGGAGCCTCAACACACCGGCGCAGAGCTGATCAAGTCTGAAGTATCCATCTGGATCCGATACCACGCCTTGCTCGGTGCCAACAACACGTACTTCCGCGAATGACAGTGGGGTTCGATCATGTTCGTCGATCACCTGGCCTTGCAGGACATGATCACAAGGTGGATCCTGCGCTTGAAGCTGGATCGGAACGAACGGAATACATGCGAGCCATCCGGCGGCCCGCAAGAAGAATGTGTACATACCCAGTATGCTGAATGATGGGAGGGAACCGTGCAGATCCTTGACTCCGGCTCAACACCACGGGCAACGCGCCTGCGGTTCAGCCGACCAAGGTCATCGGCGGCCCACGCCCAAACGCAACATCGACCTGTTGCGCTGGTTCAGCGCGCTCCACCAGAACGCCGAGCATACCGAGACACCGGGCCGAACCATGGTCCGTTGTCGCCACGAACAACAATGGCACGGGTAGCACCAGGTCGCACACATCACACCGTGCGTGCAGTTCAGCTCCCGGATGTTCCTGAGAAGACTTGGCATGTCCATGTTCACAATCATGGAATACCTGTCGGGGGACCAGGAAGAACAGAAAGAGCACCGCAAGAACGGTGCCCACGACGTACCTATGTCCTCTCTTGAGCACATGCAAATATACCCTGACCATTCCAGGTGCTGTTGAAAGACCGCACATGGGTGGATGACCCGCCCCCATTACATTTGATCCAAATCAGCGTCCCATGCGTCTTTGCCGCACCCTTCTCCTGACCTTTCTGGCCTTCATCGCCGATCACTCCTATACCCAATGGGCGCCCCTTAATGCGGGTTCCTTTGGGCGTAGCATGACCACCTATAACGGGAACATCTTCGTGGCGGCCCCGCCCAACGGCATTCGCAAGAGCACGAACGATGGGGTCACCTGGACGTTGGCCAACACGGGCCTGCCTATGAGCGGATCCAACTATCAAGTACAATCAGTGGGGCACAGTGCTACGGCACTATTCTGTGGTACCGAGAACGGCGTGTTCCGATCCACGGACAATGGCGCCAGCTGGATGAGTGTGAACAATACGTTGCCCACCTCGTCGAACACCATCTACTGCAACCGGATCTACACCTTCGGTAACGGCACCTTCCTGGTCTATACCGGGCAGCTCAATCAGAACGGCGGTGGTGTGTTCCGCACCTTCGACAATGGCACCACGTGGCTCCAGGCCTTTTCGGGGCTGAGCAGCAACATGACGGTGAACAGCCTGGCCCAGGTGGATGGGGTGCTCTATGCCGCCACCAGCACCGGCCTCATGCGTTCCGACGACCTGGGCGGCAGCTGGCAAGCTGCGGGCACTACGAACTGGGCGGTGCAGGCCGTGCAAGGGTCTGGCAACAACCTCGTGATCCTCGGCGCCTTCGGTGCGCAGCGTTCCGTGAACGGTGGTACCTCGTGGACGAACGCCACCGGGTATCCGAACACCAATGCCCCTCAGGGCAGCGACCTGGTCGTGTATGATGGTCAGTTCTACGCCATCACGAAGACCGGTGCCAGTGGATGCTACCGATCAGTGGACAACGGAGCCACCTGGGCCGCTTTCAACGACGGACTTTCCCCACAGAACACCTTCGTTCAGGAAGAATTCCATGCCGGCGATGAACACCTCTACATGGCCTGTGCACTGGATTGCTATCGGATCCCAAGCCTAACGACCGGCTTGACGAACAAACCCTCCGCAGCTCTTCCTGTCCCTTACCCCACGGTGTTCCACGACCAATTCCAGATCGATCTGAGCACCTTCAGTGGTGAACTGGCGGTGGTGCTGATCGATGCCGTTGGCCGGGAGGTGTCCAGGACCACGCTCGTGGGCGGTGGGCTCCGCAGTGTGCCCCGCAGCGAGCTGGCCGCAGGGCGTTACAACTGCTTGTTACATGTGGAGAACTCCGGTGTCACGCACAACCTTGGGCAAGTCATCGCCGAATGACCGGTCCGAGGCACTTCGGGCTCCTCACATCGGGCGGTGACAGCCCCGGCATGAACGCCGCGATACGGGCCGTGGTGCGGACCGCCTCCGTGAACGGAGCACGTGTCACGGGATTCGTCGGGGGCTATGCTGGCCTGGTGAACGACAGGACGCGCCTGCTCGGACCACGTGACGTGAGCAACATCATCCAACGCGGCGGCACCATGCTCCACACAGCGCGCAGTGCCGAGTTCCTGACCACGGAAGGCCGGACCCGTGCCGCCGAGGTCGTTCGTCGACATGGCATCGATGGCCTGGTCGTGATCGGAGGCGATGGCACGTTCGCAGGTGCCGATGTGCTCTTCCAAGAGCACGGTATACCGGCGGTGGGCATTCCCGGAACAATCGATAACGACCTCTCCGGCACGGACCGGTCCATCGGTTACGACACCGCCATCAATACCGCGGTGGAGGCCATCGACCGGATCCGCGACACCGCATCGTCCCACGACCGCCTGTTCTTCGTGGAGGTGATGGGGCGCGACTCGGGCGCCATCGCCCTGGACTGTGCCGTTGCCGCAGGGGCGGAGTTCGTGCTGGTCCCCGAACGCGAGGAAAGCACCGAACAATTGATCCGAGCGATCCTCGGTGCCGATGGCACCAAATCTTCGAGCATCGTGGTGGTGGCGGAGGGTGAGATCGAAGGAGGCGCGTTCGTTGTGGCCCAACGCGTGAAAGAACGGCTTCCGAGTAAGGACATCCGGGTCACGGTGATCGGCCACGTGCAACGCGGCGGCTCGCCCACCGTGAACGACCGTGTGCTCGCGAGCCGTTTGGGCGTCGCGGCCGTGGGATCGCTGCTCCGTGGCGAACATGGCGGAATGGTCGGAATGATCAATGGCCAGGTGGCCTTCACTCCGTTCCGCGATGCCATCCAGGGCAAGCGGGAACTGGATCCGGAGTTATTCCGGGTATTGAACATCCTGGCCACCTGACCTGCGACAAAGCGAAAGGGCTCCCGATCCCGGAAGCCCTTCACCAACTTCAGCTCGTCACTGTCGAACGAGCCTTGTTCGTGCGAGCGGTCTGCCTTCCGCATCAAGCACCAACACCGTGAAGACCCCAGGGGCCAAGCGTTCCAGATCCAACCATTGCCGTACGGGTGCATCGAACACCAAAGCACCCAGGGCATCATGGAACCGCAGGCTACGGGCACCGGGTACCGTGCACTGGACGGAGACTTGGCCGAGCGTGGGGTTCGGGGATAAACTGAAGAATTCCACGGAAGCCAGCTCAAGGGTACCCAAGGCCGCATCGCAAAGATCGCCAACACCATTCTCGTTGGAATCGGCTTGTAATGGATTGTATACCCACACGCAATTGTCGCAGGCATCACCGATGCCATCACCGTCGTAGTCGCCTTGATCGGGATTGAAGGCATCGATACAATTGTCATCACAGGCCAACAATCCATCGGTATCCACATCGGCATTCGGTACCACGCCCGTGGCCCCTCCCGAACAAACCCCGCAATCATCCAGGAACGCCCCCCCTCCGATCATACCAGCGCAATCAACCTGAGCGATCACCCCGGTGCATTCACAGTTGATATCCCAAGTGTCGTTCACCGTTTCTTCAAGTCCATCGTTACATGGCGAACCCGGCAATGCGGTGCCGTTGGGGACGCCCAGGCAATCCACGGTAACCGTCGTGCCCACGCACTGGCAGTTCGCGTTCAGCACATCGTTGATGGTGTTCGGGTTCCCATCGTTGCACGGCGAACCGACCTGACCGGCCGCGTTCGGGCAGTTGTCCTGTGCGTTGCAGATACCATCGCCATCGCTGTCGGGCAGCGTCGATCCGGCGCATTGGTAGTTCGCATTCAGCACGTCGTTGGTGGTGCAGGGATCACCATCGTTGCACGGTGAACCCGGCAGTGTGGTGCCGTTGGGGACGCCCAGGCAATCCACGGTAACCGTCGTGCCCACACACTGGCAGTTCGCGTTCAGCACATCGTTGATGGTGTTCGGGTTCCCATCGTTGCACGACGAACCGACCTGACCGGCCGCGTTCGGGCAGTTGTCCTGTGCGTTGCAGATACCATCGCCATCGCTGTCGGGCAGCGTCGATCCGGCGCATTGGTAGTTCGCATTCAGCACGTCGTT
>SSGN01000066.1 GCA_008016945.1 Flavobacteriales bacterium | reverse complement strand
CGGTGCATAGCTCTTCGATCAACCGTTGTGTCCGGAGCTTACGTCCGGTGGCGCGCAGGTGATAGTGCGTATCGTGGAAGGAGGTGTCGGGAAAGACCACTGCGGCCGCTTCGCCAAGCAAGGGGATACCCGCCTGTCGCATCCGCTGCTCGATCTCAAGCTCCAGGTCGGGTCGGCGGCTACTGCTGGCCACACACGACCAGACGAAGACCACCTTCGCACCCTTCCGCTCGGCGTTCGCCACCAGGTCCTTCAGCATCGGGATCACTTCATCGCCGATCAGCGGCGTGGGATAGACCACCCGTTCTTGCAACTCCGGAGGCCGTTGCGGCAGTCCGAGGTGCGCCACCATGTCACCGCGTTCATTGAATCCATGGGCCGTATAGACAGGCTCAGGCTCTTCGTCGCCCCACTCGCCGGTGGCGTACTTCCACGCCGCCTGCAACCGCATGATGGCCAGATTGATGAGGATCCTCGGACGGCGGTACCACGGAATGGCCGCCAGTGCAGCGGGGGCCCGATCCACGGTGAGCACGTGCACCTCATTGTCCTTCGAGGCCACGTTCAAGGAGGCCCCCTCGAAACCCGCGATGACAAGGTCGCCCTTGCCCAGGTGATCCTTCACCTCGTTCACCATGTATTCGATCCCCAGGCTCGCATGGATGCTCATGTTCACCACGGGCATGCACAACGCCTTCTCCAGTTCCTCGCTATCCACCCCGAAGGTCATATTGCTCCCCCCCACCACCACCACCTTGGGCGAGGGCAACGACATCAGGCGTTCCAGCTTGGCGGAGGTGGCACCGTGGTAGTCCACCCACGAGGCGTGATGGCCATTGAAGAACGCCGCGATCAGGATGCAGGCCACGATCGCACCCGCCCAAGCGGCTCGTCTCACCAGGAGCAACGGTTCAGAATTGGAAGTAGATGAACTCATGCGTGGTCCGCACATCCATGTAGAGAAGGATCACCATCGAAACAAGCACATAGATCGCCCACCGCAGCACCCCGGACCTCGGTAACACGGCCAGTGCATGCGGCAGCTTCCGGCCACGCCATTCCACGATGAGCAGGATGGCGATGAGGATGCTGATCGGCTCCGTGAGCCAGACCAAAGCGATGCCAGGCGCGGTCGTCGCATTGAGCACCATGTACTTCAGGTAGGCCAGGGCCTGTCCCACGGTCGCCGCCCTGAAGAACACCCAGGCCACCACCACCAGGGCGAAGGTGGTCAGGATCGCGGGTAGGTCCCTCCAGGTCGCCGTATCGCGTCTGGCTTTGGCGTTGCGCACCACCTCCGGCAGGTAATAGGTACCATGGAGCCCACCCCAGGTGATGAAGGTCCAGTTGGCACCATGCCACAGTCCGCTGAGCGAGAAGGTGATCATGAGGTTCTTGAAGCGGCCGGCCTTGGTGCGCCACCCTCCTAATGGCAGGTAGACATAGTCGCGGAACCAGGTGCTCAAGGAAATGTGCCAGCGCCGCCAGAACTCCGAGATGCTCCGGGAGAAGTACGGGTAGGCGAAATTCTGGCTCAGGCTGAACCCGAACAGCCTTGCGCAGCCGATGGCGATATCGCTGTAGCCGCTGAAATCGCCGTAGATCTGGAAGGCGAAGAACAACGCCCCGAAGAAGAGCGTTGCGCCCGGCGTATCATCCACGGGTCGGGCGAAGATCTCGTTCACCAACGGTGCGCAGCCATCGGCGATCACCATCTTCTTGAAGAACCCCCATAGCATCTGTCGGAGTCCATCGACGGCCATCCCCATGTCGAACCTTCGTGCAGCTTGGAACTGTGGCAGCAGGTGGGCCGCCCGTTCAATGGGTCCGGCGACCAGTTGTGGGAAGAAGCTCACGAACGCCAGGAACTCGACCGGATCGCGCGTGGCGCGGAGCTGCCCGCGATAGACATCGATGGTGTAGCTCAGGCTCTGGAAGGTGTAGAAGCTGATCCCCACAGGCAGCACCAGGTGAAGCGTGGGCAGATCGGGCTGAAGCCCCATGGCCAGCATGATGTCTGCAAGGCCATCGCGGAAGAAGTTGAAGTACTTGAACGTGGCCAACACACCAAGATTGACCACCAGACTGGTGATCAGCAGGGCCTTGCGCTGGCGCTGAGCGGAAGTTCGGTCGATGGCGATGGCCAGGGCATAGTCGCCGAGGGAGCTCACCAGCAACAGGCCGAGGAAACGCCAATCCCACCAGCCGTAGAACACATAGCTGGCCAGCAGTACGAAGGCATTCTGAAGACGTCGCTCCCGGTTGAAGACGTACCAGTACAACAGGTACACCACCGGCAGGAACACCAAGAAAGCGAACGAAGGGAACAACATGCGCCGTGGATCAGGCGCAAGCTAAACCACCGCGTACCAACGGAACGCCCGACGCACCGAACCGTAGTGGTCCGGTATCCCCCCGATCAATGGTGGTGTCCGCCCTCGCCATGCACATGGCCGTGCGCCAGCTCCTCCTCGGTGGCCATGCGCACGTCGGTGATATCCACGTTGAAGTGGAGGGTGACCCCGGCCAACGGATGATTTCCATTCAGGGCCACGATGCCGTCCTCCACACTGATCACGGTGAACACCCCCATATCTCCCCCCTCGTTACCAGCTTGGAACTGCATGCCCGGCTCCACGTTCTGGCCACCAAAACGATCCACCGGCACCTTGTGCAACAATGCGGGATCGATCTCACCATAGCCTTCGGCCGCTGGCACTATGGCCTGCACCTTGTCTCCGGCCTTCTTGCCTTCGAGTTGTCGCTCCAACCCCGGAACGATCATCTGGTGCCCCTGGATGTACGCGAAAACGTCGCGGCCCGCGCTGGTATCCAGCAATTTACCATCGGGATCATTCAAGGTATAGTGGAACGAGACAACGGAGTTCTTGGTGATCTGCATGGGCGAAAGGTAGGGCTTGGGGAGCAGTTCGCTCCTGTTGGCGATCAGTGTACGCCGGCCCTGGTGGTGGGGCCGGGGAAGGGTAAGGAACGGTCAGGCTCCTTGGTCTTGGCTCCACCTGCGGGAGCTTCGGACCAAGGAGCCTGAACCCGTTTACTCTACTTAGTGCTTGTGGCCGTGACATGCCTCGGAGCAGGCATGTCCCTTTTCACCACAGGCGAAAGCGTGGGCCCCATCCTTGCAGGCTTCGGTGCAGGCATGCTCCTTCGCTTCGGCATGGCCATGGCCATGTGCATCGGCCTTGGCACCATGGCAGCTTGCACCAGCAGCCGAAGCCTTACCGGCGCAGCAACCGGCCTTGGCTGGGGCAGCGGCATCCTTGGTAGCGGTCCCCGTACCTGGAGCTGGGGCACTCGCATCAGTCGAGGCCTTCGCCTTGGCTGCGCAGCAGCCCGTCTTGGCTTCGCCTTTAGCGCAACCTGACTTCTCGGCCTTCGCAGCCTTCTCGGTCTTGGTGGTCTTCTCGGTCTTGGCAGGGGCCGTGGTAGCCTCAGTGGCCGTGGTCTGGGCGCTCAATGCACCAACAAAAACCACGCATGCGATCAGGGAGAACAATTTTTTCATGGGTGAAAATGGTCGTGTTTAGAACGGCAGGAACAAATATCGCACCAAATCCATGGGCTGAAAGCGAAAAATCAAGAAACCAACGAAACCCGATCTTCGCGGCGATGGCAACCACGAAGCTGTTCAGCGCCTTCCCCCCCGCCACACGCGCACAATGGGAGGCCGTGATCACCAAGGAGCTCAAGGACAAGGCCCTGTCCACGCTCCACGTACCCATGGCCGGGGCGGAGCTACCGCCCTTTCACATGGCCGGCGAGGGCGACGCCACCGGCGAGCGGCGGCGTGGCGTGAAACGCACGGGCAACCCCTGGCGCGCCACCATCGGCGTGGACGCGAACGATCCCGATGCCAACGACAAGCTCCTCGAGGGCCTCATGGGCGGTGCCGACGCGGTGGAGGTGTACGGGCGCATGGCCGACCTCTCCCCCGTGTTGGACGATGTGCTGTTCGCAGGCATCGACCTACAGGTGGACGGCGAGCACGGCACCCTGGGCCTGCTGATGAAGCGCGCCGAGGAACAGGGCGCACAACCCGCCGAGCTCAGCTTCTGCCTGGGCCTGCCCCACGCGGCCGATGTGCACGACCTGAAGGACCGCGTTGCGAAGCATCCACGCATCCGGCTGTTCAGCGTGAGCGATGGCCCCATTCACCATTCACCATTCGCCATTCACCGTACCAACGAAGCCCTGGACCAAGGCCGCGCCCTCCTGCAACGCATGCTGGACCATGGCTTCACCATCGACGACGCCTGCGCCCGCCTGCAGTTCCGCCTGCACCTCAGCGACGACCTCTTCCTTGAAGTGGCCCGTCTGCGTGCGTTCCGCGAAGCCTGGGCCGCCGTGGTGGATGAGTTCAAACCCGCGCACGATTGTTCGCACACCACGTGGATCCAAGCCGTGGTCACCTACCCCGCCGAAACGAAGAGCGCGCACGAGAACCTGATCCGCGCCACGCTGCAAGCCGTAAGCGCGATCACCGCCGGCTGCGACGGGCTCACGATCCCCACGCCGCACATTCCCGAAGGCGATGCCCTGGCCCGCCGCGTGGTGCGCAACATCCACAACCTGCTGCGCGATGAGAGTTTCTTGAGCCGAGTGGCTGATCCCATAGGCGGGAGTTATTCGGTGGAGAGGCTGACGGATGTGCTGGTCGATCAATTAGCTGATTCACCAATCAGCCAATTAGCTAATGGAGCACAGGGCAATGCAGCGCTGGAGAACATTCCGAACAGAGAAGAGATCCCCCTCAAGTCCTACTACACCCGCGCGGACCTCGAGGGGATGGAGCACCTGCACTACGCGGCCGGCATTCCGCCCTACCTGCGTGGCCCCTACGGCAGCATGTACGCCATCCGCCCCTGGACCATTCGGCAGTACGCGGGTTTCAGTACCGCCGAGGAGAGCAACGCGTTCTACCGCCGCAACCTCGCCGCCGGGCAGATGGGCCTCAGCGTGGCCTTCGACCTGGCGACGCACCGCGGTTACGACGCCGACCACCCGCGCGTGAAAGGCGACGTGGGCAAGGCCGGCGTGAGCATCAGCAGCGTGGAGGACATGAAGATCCTCTTCGACCAGATCCCGCTGGACAAGATGAGCGTGAGCATGACCATGAACGGCGCTGTGCTGCCCATCATGGCCTTCTTCATCGTGGCAGCGGAGGAACAGGGCGTACCGGCCGAACAGTTGCAAGGCACCATCCAGAACGACATTTTGAAGGAGTTCATGGTGCGCAACACGTACATCTATCCGCCAGGGCCGAGCATGCGCATCGTGGGCGACATCTTCAGTTACTGCGCGAAGAAGTTGCCCAAGTTCAACAGCATCAGCATCAGCGGCTACCACATGCACGAGGCCGGTGCGCCCGCCGACCTGGAGCTCGCCTACACCCTGGCCGATGGCATTGAATACGTGCGCACCGGTATCGCCGCGGGCATGCAGGTGGATGAGTTCGCCGGTCGCCTCAGCTTCTTTTGGGG
>SSGN01000055.1 GCA_008016945.1 Flavobacteriales bacterium | reverse complement strand
TTCTTGCTTGAACCCTAGTTGTTCAAGCTCCTTAGTGAGTAAGGCAGCGTATGTGGTATCTCCGGTTCCGAGAACATACCTGTAGTAGTAGCTGCCGGGGTATCCAACGAAACTCAAGGCCGTCGTTGTCCTGACATCCGTTGGTTCTTCAACCTGCTGACCGCACGGCAGCCACTTTCCACAGTCCTTCTCCGCCCCACGCGCCAGACACATGCCCATCGGCCGGGCCATGGTGGAAATGCATGCAGTGTCTTGGCAGTTGGTCAATGAGAGCAGGTCAGATATGGTTAGTTGCTGGGCCTGGCCGGAGAGTACACAACAGGCAAGCGATATGACGATGAGGTGGCGCATGGGATGGGAACGAATGTATAGGTGGGTTCAGTATGCACAGGAGTCGCCCCGACTTCCACATGTTGAACGAGCAATACAACGCAGATGGCGCGGATGAACGCGGATCAGGATCCTTTCAGATCAGCGTTCATCATGACCATCCACGTCATCAGCGTTCCATTCCCGCATACAAGGCCATCAACACCTTCTCCGGCGTGTACGGCGCATCGAACACCATGCGCGCATCCGGCTGAAAAGCCTTGATCGCGTTCTGGATCGCGAAGTACACCCCGATGCCGTACATCAGCGGCGGCTCACCCACGGCCTTGCTGCGGCGGATCGCCAGTGGGTGGCCATCTGTCGGGAGCGCCTCGATCGTGATCTCCTTCGGTACACTGTGGATGTCCGGCACTTTGTAGGTGCTCAGCGCGTTGCTCAGCAGCCGCCCCTTCTCGTTGTAGGCGATCTCCTCCATCGTCATCCAGCCGATGCCTTGCACCAGGCCGCCCTCGATCTGGCCGATGTCCACCGCATCGTTCATACGCTTACCGAAGTCGTGCACCAGTTTCACCGCGTCGATCTCGTAGGTGCCGCGCACACAATCCACGGTGACGAGCACCGCCGCCGTGCCGTAGACTTGGTATGCAAAGGGATGGCCCTTCTCTTTGGTTTTGTCGAAGTGGATGTCCGGCGTGGCGTAGTGGCCGCTCTCGCTGAGGTTCACGCGGTCCCAGTGTGCGGCGTGCACGAGCTTCTTCCAGTCGAGTTCGGTGGGCTGGCCGTTGTTCAGCACCTGCTCGTTCACGATCGTGATCGCGTCCGGTGTGCTGGTCAGCATCCGCGATGCCTTCTCCTTCAGTCGCCCCAGGATCGCGTTACAACCGTTCTCCAGCGCCTTGCCGTTCAGGTCCGCCGTGGCGCTGGCCGCGCTTGGGCTGGTGTTCGCCACGCGTGTGGTGTTGGTGCTCTCGATCTTCACCCGCGATGGATCGATCGAGAACACGGCAGCGGCCACCTGCACCATCTTGGTGTTCAGGCCCTGGCCCATCTCCACACCACCCGTGCTCACGCCCAAGCTGCCGTCCTGGTACACATGCACCAGCGCCCTCGCGTGGTTCATCGGCGTGTTGGTGAACGAGATCCCGAAGCAGATCGGCATGATGGCCATGCCTTTCTTGTGCGTCTCGTTCATTGTGTTGAAAGCATCCACTTGCTCCTGAAGCGTGTCGAGACCGAACTTCTCATCGGCAAGCTCCCAGCAGGCTTGCGCATTTACGCGGTCGGCGATCTGGCCGTAGCTGAACTCGCTGCCTTCGGCCATCAGGTTGCGGCGCTGGATCTCACTCGCGCTTACGCCGAGCTTCTCCGCCGCATGCGCGATCGCGCTCTCGATCACGAACATGCCCTGCGGCCCGCCGAAGCCCCGGAACGCCGTGTTGGGCGGCAGGTGCGTGCGGCAGCAGTATGCCGTCACGTCCACGTTCGGGATCGCGTAGCTGTTCGTGGCGTGGAAGAGCGTGCGTTCCATCACCGCCGGTGACAGGTCCGCCGCCGCGCCCGCGTTCTGGTGGAACGTGGCCTCGTATGCCACGATCCGCAGGTCCTTGTCCAGGCCGATCCGATAGTCGCTGCTGTAGGGATGTCGTTTGCCGGTCATGCGCATGTCGTCCATGCGGTGCATGCTCAACTTCACGGGTTTCTTCAGCAGGTAGGCCGCGAGCGCGACCAGCGCCGCCCACGCCGAGGCCTGATCCTCCTTGCCACCGAAGCCGCCGCCGAGACGGGTCACATCCACTTCCACACGGTGCATGGGAACGCCCAGTACACGTGCCACGGTGCGCTGCACGGCGGTCGGCCCTTGCGTGCTCGATGAGATGCGGATGCTGTCGTGCTCCGTGGGGTAGGCGTAGGCCCCCTGCGTTTCGATGTACAGGTGCTCCTGACCGTTGTTATCCGCGCGGCCCTCGAAGACGTGCGCGCATTCGGCCCAGGCCTTTGCCGTATCGCCCAGCTTGAAGGTGCGCGGCGGGATGATCAGTTCGCCTTTCGCTCGTGCCTCACGGGGATCGGTGATCACCGGCAATTCTTCCAGTTCGATGGTGATGAGCTTGCGCGCCTGTACCGCCGCGTCCTCGCTCGTGGCGATGATCAGTGCCACGGGCATGCCCCAGAAGTGGATCTCGTGCTCGGCGAACAACGGTTCATCGGGAATGATACCGCCGATCTGGTTCTCGCCGGTGACGTCCTTGTAGGTCAGGATGCGCACCACGCCCGGTGCCGTCGCAGCCTTGGAGACATCCAGCTTCCTGATGTGCGCGTGGGCCGAAGGAGCGTCGTAGGGCAAGGCATACAACGTGCCCTGCTGCACCGGGATGTCGTCCAGGTAGATGGAGCGTCCGGTGACGTGGCCGATACTGTCTACGTTCTTCATGCCACGAGCTCTTTCAAGGTGAAACGCTCCGGGAACAACTCCATGAAGTGCGCGAAGAAGAGCTGGCGCAGGAGCAGACGCTTGTATTCCGCCGTTCCGCGCACATCGCTGATCGGTGCGATCTCATCGTTCATCACCTGGAAGGCAGCACGCACCGTTCCGTTAGATACCGCCTTGCCGACGAGGAATGCGGAGGTGTTCGTCAGGTACTTCGGGGTAGGCGCCACACCACCGGCGCTCACATGCGCTTCCCGGATCGTATCACCCTCGAGTTCCAGGCGGATCGCGGTATTCACGCTGGCGATGTCCAGGTGCGTGCGCTTGCTCACCTTCTCGAAGTGGAAGCGGGTGTTCGTGTCGGGCACGGTGAAGCGCACGGCCGTTACGAGTTCATCGGGCGACTTGTCGAGCTGCTTGTAGCCTTGGTAGAGGTCCTTCAACATCAGCGTTCTGTCATTCCGGGCATGACCCGGGATCGCGGAGAGTGTGATCGTGCTGTTCAGTGCCAGGAAGATCGCGGTGAGATCACCGATGGGGGAGGCGTTCACGAAGTTGCCCGCCAACGTGCCCATGTTGCGGATGGGTGTGGACGAGACGAGCAGCAGGTGTTTCCCCAGCTCCGGGAACAGTCGTCGTAGATCCTCCGAATGCATCAGGTCCGCAGCGGTGGTGGAGCCGCCGATGATGCACTGATCACCCTCGATGCGGATGCCTTTCAGCGATTCGTCATTGAACACCGAGCGCACCGGCGAATGGTGCATCGTGTCGTGCTTCTGCACGTAGAGGTCCGTCCCACCGGCCACCGTTATTGCGTTCGGGCTGGTCGTTGCTGCCTGCGTACTCAACGCCTTCAATCGCTCCCTGATCCCACTGAAATACTCCGGCAGAAAACCGTTCTTCACCGACCAGTCGACCGGATCTTCCGCATCCTTGTTCGCGAGCTTGCTGGCGACAATGGTCGCGGCGCGTTCGATCGACTTGTAGCCCGTGCATCGGCAGATGTTGCCATCGATCGCACGTACCGCGATCTCCGGTGTGATCCTATCATGTGACGTGCAACACCCGCTCAGCGATACCACGAACCCGGGAGTGCAGAAACCGCATTGCGTGCCGCTCTCATCCACCATGGCCTGCTGCACGGGCGAAAGCCTGTCCATGTTCAGTCCCTCAACGGTCACGATGTGCTTGCCCTGCACGTTCGCGAGCGCGAGCAGGCACGAGGTCATCGAGCGATACTCGACCTTATCACCTTTCAGTTCGCCGACCAGTACCGTGCACGCGCCACAATCCCCTTCGCGGCAGCCGATCTTGGTGCCCTTCAGCTGCTGATGGTAGCGGATGATATCCAGCAACACCGTGCCTTCGGGCGCGTCGCTCTCCACCAAGGTGTCGTTCAGGATGAATCGGGTCATCGTTGCACTTCCGTGATCCTTCGGGATACTACATCTGCAAGGTAGGGCGTACCCACTATTGCACGATGGTCACGTGTCCGATACGTTCGATGAGGTCTCCGGAAAGCGCATCCTTGCAGGTGAGCTTCCATACATAGACGTCCACCTGAGACGCCACACCGCCATAACTGCCGTTCCAGGGCTTGCCGGGCTGGTCCGTGCCGAAGATCCGCTCGCCCCAACGGTTGAACACGAGGAACTGATAGTCCTTCACCTGCGGTAGGTTGAAGATGGGCAGGAACTCATCGTTGAGACCGTCGCCGTTCGGGGTGAAGGAGTTCGGTACGAACACGGCAAGCAGGTCGTGGATGAACAGCGGGCTGCATACGGTGTTGCTGCATCCGTTCGCATCCGTGGCCGTGAGGCATACGTCGTAGGTGCCTCCTAAACCTCCGGGGAATGTGTGTGTTGGGTGCTCCGATAGGCTTACGCCATCATCGCCAAAGGCCCACGTGAACGAGACGGCGTTCGATGAGGAAAGGTTGAGGAACCGGACCTCCGTGTTGCTCGTGAAGATGGTATCCGGCGAATAGGTGAAGGATGGCACTACGGGCGGAGGGCTGGCGATGAGGGCTGTGGATCGCGCGATACAGCCATTGGCGTTGGTCATCGTCACCACGTAGGTGCCGGCGCACAGGCCGTTGAACAAGGAAGCGCTCTGCGTGTCGTTGTTGATCGTGTACGAGTAGCCTTCGGGGTCGATCACCTCGATCGTACCATCACAACTACCGGGACAGGTCTCGGGCTGTGTCACCACCGCATCGATCGCCAGAGGTGCGGGCTGGCCGATGGTGAACGGAATGCTCACGCTGCATGCGTTGGTATCCGCGACCATCACCGTGTACGATCCGGCGCAGAGGCCCGTTGCGATGCCTGTGCTGCTCGCGATGCCGCTGGGCCACGTGTAGCTGTATGCGCCATTGCCACCCGCACTGGTCACGGTGGCCGTGCCATCGCAATGGCCGTGGCACACCGCATCGGTGATGGCGACAGTGCCTTCCATCAGTTGCGTGAATACGACCGTGACCGCATCGCTGCTCGTGCATCCCTCGGCGCTCACGGTGTTCCACACGAAGGTGTAGGAGCCGCCCGCCGCCGCCGTTACAGTGGTGTTGGGTGAAGTGGCATCACCGGTGGAAACCCCGGAGGGCAGGCTCCACGATCCGCTGGCCCATGTACCGCTGGCTGCGAGGTTGTGCGCAAGGTTGCAACTGATGGCATCGGGACCGGCATCGGGCACGGGCACCACGTGGATCGTTATGCTGGCGGTGGCCGCATCGTCGGGACAGAGCGTGCCCCATACCGTGTACGTGTAGGTGCCGGGTGCATCAGTGGCCGGGTCGAACGTGCCCGTACTGGTCGTGTTGCCGGGACCGCTCCACGTTCCATTCGGATCGGGAGTGCCGCCGAGTTGGCTGAACAGGTCGATCGCAGGAGCATCCGGGCAGAGCGAGGCGCTGCCGTCCAGGCCCGCGTTGGGTGGTGCTTCCACGCTCACCGTTACCGTGGACCATACATCGGGGCAGGGCGTGGTGGCCTCCACGGAATAGGTGTATGTGCCGGTCGCATCGGAGCCCGGATGAAAGATGCCGTTCATGCTTCCGCCGGGGCCGCTCCACGTGCCTCCGCCATGCGGTGCGCCGTTCAACGTGGCGAACAGGTCGATGGGCGCACCGTTCCCGCAACTGGCCGCGATCGCCGGTTCACCCGCATCGGAGGCGGGCACCACCACCACGATCACGCGCGACGTGTCGTTAACGCACGGCGGTGGCACGGCGAGTATGTACAGCACTGTATCACTGGGTTGTGTGGCTGGGTCGTACTGTGCGCCGATCGGAACGTTCATGCTGTTCAGCCATATGCCTCCCGCATCGGGCGTGCCTTGCAGTAAGCTGAAGAGATCCACGGGTGCGTTGGATGAACACAGGATCGTTCCGCCATCCTCACCGGCATCGGGGTCGGTCAGTTGCACCACGGTGACCGTGGCTGAGGCACTGGGGCAGGGCGCTGTGCCGATCACCAGATAGACGTACGCACCGGGGCTATGTGTGCCGGGGATGAACAGACCATCATGTGCACCTTGCGGACCGGCCCACTGACCGCCTATGTCGGCGTTGACAAGGGTTGAGAACAGATCCACGGGGTCGCCACTGATGCACAGGTTGAGGAGGGTGTCGTTCCCAGGGAATGGAGCGCTGGTGAGGTTGATGGTCACCATGGCCACATCTTGCGGGCACGGTTTGGTTCCGTCCACGGTGTACCAGAACGTACCGGCAGGGTCCGTCGCCGGGTCGAACGTGTTCGATACGCCGGATCCCGCCGCATTGGTCCACGTACCACCCGCCTCGGGCGATCCTTGGAGCACGGTGTATAGGTCCACCGCGCTGCCCGTTGCGCACAGGTTCATCACACCATCCCCTCCCGCGTCGGGTGGCGCCACGATCAACACGGTCACCGTTGAGCTCACGGGTTGGCAGGGCGGAGGAGCTTGGATGGTGTAGGTGTACATCCCGGCATTGTGCATGGCGGGGTCGAAGGTGCCACTGAACGGGATGTTCCCCGGTCCGGTCCAGATCCCCCCAACATCGGGCGTGCCGCCCAACGATCCGAACAGGTCCACTGAGGCATCGCTTGCGCACAATGTCAACGTGCCATCCGACCCTGGGTCCGGGTCGGTGACCACTTGGACGTTCACCAAGGCCAGGTCCGCTGGGCAAGGTGCTGTGCCAGCCACCGAATACGTGTAGTTCCCCGATGCGTCGATGCCGGGCGTGAAGGTGCCGCTGAAGGTTGCTCCATCCGGACCGGTCCACGTACCGCCCGTTGCGGGATCTCCTTGAAGGATGGGGAAGAGTGGCGTATCGCCGCTGGTGATGCACAAGGTGGTGGCGCCATCAAGACCTGCGTTCGGTGGATGGATCACATCCACGGTCACGGTGGTGCTCGCGCTGGTGCATGGCGGTGGAACCTCAAGGGTGTACGTGTACACACCAGACACATCCGTGGTAGGGGCGAACATCCCCCCGATCACCGCACTAGGTCCGCTCCATGTACCGCCGACATCGGGGGTGCCTTCGATCCAGGTGAACAGGTCCACGGCATCATCGGTGCTGCAGATGGTGATGAAGCCTGGCCCACCGGGGTCTGGCTCGCTCATCACGTTGACCTCAACCTGTGCGCTGGCCGCTGGGCAGGGCGTGGCTCCAGCTACGGTATAGGTGTATATGCCCGGGAGCATGTTCGTTGGGTCGAAGAGCCCGCCGACCACAGGACTTGGTCCACTCCATACACCACCAAGATCGGGCGTGCCCAGCAGGCTGTTCAACAGGGCTGTTGGAGCGCTGGTGATGCAGTGGGCGAGGCTGCCATCCGAGCCGGCATTCGGCGGTTGTGCCAGTGTGATCGTTACGGTGCTGCTCGCATTCACACAAGGAGGTGGTACATCGATGGTGTACGTGTACACGCCTGGCAGCATCGAGGCCGGGTCGAATAGTCCATCGATCACGGCGCTTGGCCCGCTCCACACCCCACCGGGATCCGGCGTACCGCCGAGGTGGTCGTAGAGCACCATGGAAGCGTCCGTGGTGCAAAGCAGCATGGCGCCAGGGGATCCGGCATCCGGCTCGGTCACAACGCTCACTAGGACCTCGGCGATATCGGCGGGACAAGGCGCCGTACCCTGCACCGTGTAGGTGTACGTGCCCGGTATCATCGTGGCGGGGTCGAACGTGCCAGCGAACACATTACTCGGCCCGCTCCATGTGCCGTTGGCATCAGGGGCTCCACCGATCGCAGGCAGAAGCGGAGTGGAGGGGCTGCTGTTGCACAGGGTCAGGGTACCGTTGCTGCCGGCATCGGGTGGTAGAATAAGAGCGACCGTGATCGTGGTACTGACACTGACACATGGCGGAGGTACGTCGATCGTGTAGGTGTATACACCTGCGCTCATCGTGAGCGGGTCGAACTGCCCACCGCTGACAGCACTTGGTCCACTCCACGTACCACCCACGTCCGGCGTTCCACCCAGTTGTCCGAATAGGCTGATGGGGCTGTCCGTTCCACAAAGCGTTATGCTGTTCGGTGTACCAGGGTCTGGTTCACTCACCACATTCACATCGACCGTTGCCGATGCGGAAGCACAAGGGGCGATGCCCGACACGGTGTAGCTGTACGTACCCACGGTCGAAGTGGCGGGGTCGAACAGGCCATTGATCAGCGGACCCGGCCCACTCCAGATGCCTCCCAGGTCAGGTGTTCCGCCGAGCACATCGAACAGGGGCGTGGCCGGACTGCTGATGCACAGGGTGATCGCCCCATCGGTCCCTGCATCGGGTGGGGTGGTTAGGGCAACGGTCACGGTGGCGCTGGCATCAGGACAAGGTGCCGTGCCGGGTACGATGTAGGTGTACACACCCGCGCTCATGGTGGCGGGATCGAACAGGCCACCTGCGGTGGGGCTGGGTCCGCTCCAGGTGCCGTTGGCATCGGGCGTTCCGCCAAGCTGTGCGAACAGGGATACCGCAGCATCCATGCTGCACAGGGTGATCGCCCCATCGGTCCCCGCATCGGGTGGGGTGTTGAGGGCAACGGTCACGGTGGCGCTGGCATCAGGACAAGGTGCCGTGCCGGGTACGGTGTAGGTGTACACACCCGCACTCATGGTGGCGGGGTCGAACAGGCCACCTGCGGTGGGGCTGGGTCCGCTCCAGGTGCCGTTGGCATCGGGCGTTCCGCCGAGCTGCGCGAACAGGGATACCGCAGCATCCGTGCTGCACAGGGTGATCGCCCCATCGGTCCCCGCATCGGGTGG
>SSGN01000120.1 GCA_008016945.1 Flavobacteriales bacterium | reverse complement strand
GGTTGATGTCCTGCAGTTCCACGCTGTTCACCGTCACGCCCCACTTGAGGCTGGCCTCGTCGAGGATCTGGCGCAGCTTCATGTTGATCGTGTCGCGGCTGGTGAGCGTCTCGTCCAGGTCCAGTTCGCCGATCACGTTACGGAGCGTGGTCTGCGTGAGCTTCTCGATCGCCAGCGGCAGGTTCTCGATCTCATACATGGCCTTCACCGGGTCCATGATCTGGAAATAGAGCAGGGCGTTGATCTCGGTCATCACGTTGTCCTTCGTGATCACGTTCTGCCGGGGGAAGTCGTACACCGTTTCGCGCAAGTCGATGCGCTCCTTCTTCACGAACTGCACGTACTTGTTGCCATCGGGCAGGTCGCGGGTGAAACGGTACACGATCTCGCGCGGCTTGTCGAACACCGGGATGATGATGTTGAACCCGGCGGTGAGGGTGGCGCGGTACTTACCGAAGCGCTCGATCACCATGGCTTCGCTCTGTTGGATGATGCGGACGCCCTTGGCGATCAGGAAGATCACGAAGATGGCGATGAGTAGGAGGATGTATCCGCCTGCGGTCATGGGTGGTGGGGTTTTGGTTTTCGGTGGGGGTTATACTTCCACGGATTTCACGACGAGGGTGTTGCTTTCCACGCGTACCACCTCGATGAGGTCGCCCACGTGCAGCGGGCGATCGCTGATGGATTCGGCCCGCCAGTCATCGCCGGCAGCGTTCACACGTCCCAGGCGCAAGCCGGGGTCGAAATCCTGTGTCACGCGGCCGCGTTGGCCGATCAGGGCGTCCATATTGGTCTTCACGTCGGGAGCATTCCACATGCGTTTCATCAGCAGTGGTCGGATGGTGAAGATGGCGATGAGCGAGAAGGTGCTGAAGGCGGCCAGCTGCCAGGCCACGCCGCCGCCGAGCGCTTCGGTGGCACTGGCGCCGATGCATCCGATGCCGAGGCACAGCAGGAAGAATCCAGGTACGAAGATCTCGAAGATGAAGAGGGCGATCGCCAGTGCGGCCCACCAATGCCACTGAAAGAAGTCCATGGTCCTGAGGTTCTACTTCGGCCGAAGGTAGGCGGACGGATGGAATGCGGACAGGAACATCGGATGAACGGCCTTGCGGTGGGGAGAGTGGTGGGTGGGCCGCTTGGACGATCTTCGCGCCACGAACCTGGTGCTGGACCTTGACCGATCGGATGCGTATAATGATGATTGCCGCGGCGAATTCCGTGCACACGGTGTTCTGGGCCAACGCCTTCGTTGAGCGGGGCCATGCGGTGCACCTGGTCAGCCAGCACCCTCCGCTGCCCACCTTGGCCGACACCGTGCAGGTGCATCGGCTACCTCATGGGCGTGGCCTGGGCTACCTGTTGAACCGAGGGCGCTTGGCGCGGCTGATACATCGGGTGCGGCCCGATGTGGTGAACGTGCATTACGCCTCGGGCTATGGGTCGTTGGTGCGTGGTGTGAAGGGCGTGCCCGTGGCGCTCAACGTATGGGGCAGCGACGTGTTCGAATTCCCGGACCGCAGTACGTGGCACAGGGCTTGGTTGCTGGGCAACCTGAAGGCGGCGCGCACGATCATCTCCACCAGCGAGGCCATGGCGCAGCGGGTCAGGAGCCTGTTGCCCGATGCTTCGCCGATCACGGTGGTGCCCTTCGGCGTGGACACATCGGTGTTCATACCGCCCGCATCGCGCAAAGGGCAGGACGTGGTGGTGGGAACGGTGAAGACCCTGGCCCCCACCTATGGCATCGATCGTCTGATGCGGGCCTTCGCACGGCTCCCGGCCGCTCCCGACCGGCGGTTGCGCATCGTGGGCAACGGCCCACAGCGCGATGCGTTGATGCGGCTCGCGACGGAGCTGGGCATCGCCGAGCGTACGGACCTGGTAGGCGCGGTGCCGCATGCCCAGGTGCCGGATGAATTGCACCGGCTAACGGTGTACGTGGCCTTGAGCCGTGCCGAGAGCTTCGGTGTGGCCGTGATCGAGGCCTCGGCCTGCGGACTACCCGTGGTGGTGAGCGATGCCGGTGGCTTGCCCGAAGTGGTGCGCGATGGCGTGACCGGTTTCGTGGTACCGGAAGGGGATCCCGTGGTGGCAGCGCGCCGGGTGGAACAACTGCTGGCCGACCCCGAGGCCTGTGCGCGCATGGGTGCTGCAGGCCGGGCCTTCGTGGTGGAGCACTTCGAGCGGTCGCGCTGCGTGGACCGCATGATCGCCGTACTGCAACAAGCCGCAGACACATGAGTGATACCGTCCGTGTCCGCGTGGTGATCCCCTGCCGCAACGAGGCGGGCTACATCGAGCGTTGCCTGCTGTCGCTGGTGGCCGCCGACCGAGCAGGCATGGAGCTGGAGGTTCGGGTGTGCGACGGCCTCAGCGACGACGGCACCGTGGCCATGATCGATCGGATCGCCGCGCAGCACCCCTGGATCCAACGGGTGGACAACCCCGCGCGCACCACGCCCCAGGCCATGAACCTGGGCTTGCGTCCCGCAGGGTACGACGTGGGCATCATCCTCGGCGCCCATGCCGAAGTGGGTCCCGCCTTTCTTCGTGAGAACGTGCAGCTGCTGGCCGCGCATCCGGAGGCGGGCTGCGTGGGCGGCATCATCGAGAACGTGTACACCGATGCCGTGAGCCGACGCATCGGTGCGGCCATGGGTCACCCGTTCGGCGTTGGCGGCGCACATTTCCGCACCGGCCGCAAGGAGGGAGAGGTGGATACCGTGGCCTTCGGCGCATACCGCCGTGCGGTGTTCCAACAGGTGGGGTACTTCGACGAGCGCCTCGTGCGCAACCAGGACGACGAGTTCAACTACCGCGTCATCAAGGCCGGGCTCAAGATCCTGCTCTCGCCGCGCATCCGCAGCCGCTACTATGTGCGGGCCAGCTACCGCCGCCTGTTCAGGCAGTACCGGCAGTACGGCTTCTGGAAGGTGTACGTGAACAAGCTGTACGGCGGCATCACCACCCTGCGCCAGTTGGTGCCCGCGCTGTGGGTGGCGTACCTGCTGCTGGGCTGGATCGTGGCGCTGCTGCACCCCGTGCTCGGAGCGTTGTACGCAGGCGGTATCGCGCTCTATGTCTTGGCTGCCGTGGCCTCGGCGGTGCGGGCGGCGTCCGTGCCGGGCGACATCCCCGGTGTGCTGCTCGCCTTCCTCACGCTGCACTTCGCCTACGGCATCGGTTACCTGCAAGGTGTGTGGGAACTGCTGGTGCTGGGGCGCGAGCCGGGCGTGGGGGATAGGCGGTCGTCGCGGTAGGAGGCAGTATTGTGTGGGAATTCGGTTTGGGCGTGTCCCCGCCTTCGCCTGTTCTCGTTCCGGTTGAGGAACTTGTTGTAAGGGAAAGGGGCGAAGCCAGCAAAAGCCCGACCGATCGGAGGGCGAAGGCGGGGTCGTGCTGTCCGCTGTGGCCGTCTTGTCAGGGCCAGCGGCTGCGGCACTGCGGGGGCTTCCTCCGGTCGCCTCCTCGTTGCACGCATCCGCATGGCCCTTCCTGCGCCGGGCCGCCGCTCCCATCACTCACGCAAGCACCGTCTTGGGTCAGTACCGCTATTTCTGAAGACAAGGGAACGGTCTTGATGGACACCACCAAGGACACGGCACGCCATGTGATGATCGTGAATAACTTTTCGGATCCGAATGTCCGACTCTGAGGCAACCCTGTAAGAAGTCCCCCACGTCTTCCTGATAACCGCTCTTTTATCCGTTCCACATCGGGGTCCGGAACCCGCCAAACACACGCCGCCATGCCGACCGCCTCCTCCAACCTCCCCGACAACCTGTTCAAACTCGCCACGGTACGGGAGCCACGCAGACCGATCATCGATGAGGCCGATGCACGGCGTATCCACTACCTGTCCGATAGCGTGTTCCATGCTACGCTGAGCGCGGACCGGGCCGGGGCCGATCCCCGCACGGCCATGATCGCCTCGGCCACCACCTTCAGGACATCCAACGCGCTTTTCATCCCGGACATCGCGGCGCTGAATGCCCTGTTCCCCGGATTCGGGCGTATCGACGACTATCTGCGCGTCAGGCAGAGGAATTCCGACGAGGCCGCCCTGAAGAGCTTGATCGAAGGCCCGCTCGTGCTCGACCAGCCCGCAGCCACCTACGTGGCCGATCCGGGCTATGCCGACCTGAAGTCCCAAGTGTGGGACAACCTTTTCGCGTTGACCATACTTGGTGCCGATACTGCGCTCCGCACGGAGGAGGTGCGCATCCTCCGCCTGTTGAACGTGATCGAGAAGATCGCGGTGGACGATCCATTGATGGGCACCGGCCCCGGCATCTTCAGCGCGTACATGTCCATGGTGGTGCTGCCCGGTGATGTGTTCCCCATGCCGGATGTACCACTGCCCACCGAACCCACCACCCGTCCGGAGCCCCCGCCCCCCCCGGATGACCCGGCCAAGGAGCTTGACAGCGTCAAGGCGGCGTATGATGATGTGCAGCGCGTGTATGACGAGCAAGTGTACAAGTATCGGCAGTTGCGCTACCCGCAGCGGAAGGAAAGCGATCCGAACGACAGCCTGCAGAAGAACGTGATCGACCACGATCCCTTGGCGCTTTCACAGGATAGTAGTGACGCGCTCCAATCGGACACCAGAACGCGGCTGACCCAGTTCGGGTTCGACCTGAAGTTCGTCTACATGCCGCGCGTGCATGAACTGTTCGGCGCGGAGATCAGGCGGCTGGGGCGCCTTGTGAATGCCAGCAGTACCCGTTCCGTGGCGGTGAGCACCGGCGGGGCGCTGATCGCGTTGGGCAACGAATGCGTCAACCTCACGCAGGACCCGCCCTGCAAGCCGTTCGAGTTCGTCCAATGGCCGGGCGGTGCCGGGCATGTGCGCCCCATCGGCATAGCCGACCTCAAGGTGGTGCGTACCCAGCTGTACAAATACGAGCCGGGCGAAGTGGCCCATGTGGAGAACGTGCTGCGGGGTGAGAAACGCACCCGCACCTTCCGCGACCTGTACCGGCAGGAATCCACCCTTGAGCAGGAGCAGGAGACCACCGTGGAGAACGAACGGGAAACCCAGACCACCGAGCGGTTCGAGGTGCATCAGGAGGCGGCCAACGTGGTGCAGCAGGATCAGGCCCGGCAGGCCGGTGTGTCCGTTTCCGCGCGGTACGGGCCGGTATCGGGTACTGTCAGTGCAGGAACCTCCAGCAGCAGCAGCCAGAGCCAGTCCACCGCGAACGCCACCACGTATGCCAAGGATGTGATGGAAAGGGCCGTGGACCGTGTGATCGAGAAGAACCGCACCCGCCGCTCGGTCACCACCATCGTGGAACAGGAGGAGACCACCGGGCACAGCTTCGACAATACCACCGATGGTGCAGGGGGCACGGACCATGTGGTGGGCGTGTACACATGGCTGG
This sequence comes from Flavobacteriales bacterium, assembly GCA_008016945.1. The sequence continues at coordinate 45,380 of SSGN01000120.1, read as the reverse complement.
ACAAGGTGTACTACAACCGCGTGGTCAACTACGGCCGCCGCGTGATGTTCGAGTTCATGGTGCCCGAACCGGCCGCCTTCCACCTCTTCGCCAAACTGGCGAAGCCCATGAGCAACGAGGTCATGGAGATGCCGCCGCCGTTCGACATCACCTCCTTCGAGCAGATCACCCCGGCCTCCTATGACGAGTATGCCATCCGGTACGGCGCCACGGGCATACAGGCACCCCCCACCACGCTGCTCTCCGTGCAGGCGGCGCGCGACTTCTGGCCCGCCGCGGGCGATTCGGACTACAACACATGGCGCGAGAAGCTGGAGATACCGCAGGGGTACACGGCCATAGCCGTCCGGCTGGTCTTCCTCATCACTTCGGTGGCCAACCAGTACGTCACGGTATCCGTGGGCGGTGCGGCCTCGGTAACCCGCTATGAGAATGATGTGGTGTACATCACCGAACTGTCCGAAACGGGCGGCACCATTCCCGTCATCCTCAAGGCCGTTTGCCACCACTGGGCCGTATCCGTGCAGGTATTCTGCAAGCCGAGCGCCGAGGCCTACCAGCAGTGGCAGGCGGACACCTTCGCCGCCCTGAAGACCGCATACGACAAGAAGGTGGATGAGTACAACCGCTGGCTGAACCAGCAGATGGTGAATGCCATGGTGACAGGAAACAATCCCGCCATCAACCGCGAGGTGGAGCGCACCGAGCTGAAGAAGCATTGCATCGAGTCCATCAGTGGGCAGCGGTTCGAGAGCTTCGATGCCATGCGCACCAACGTGGCCCCGTACGGCTACCCCGAATTCTCCTTCAGCGAGGCCGCTGCGGAGGGGCGCTACATCCGGTTCTTCGAGCAGGGCTTCGAGTGGGAGCAGATCACCTACCACTTCTATCCGTACTACTGGGCGCGCAAGCGGGAGTGGGTCGACATCCTGCAACGCAACGCGGACGACCCGCTGTTCATGGACTTCCTGCAGGCGGGCGCCGCCCGTGTGCTGGTGCCCGTGCGGCCGGGCTTTGAAAAGGCGATCCTGCACTACCTGAACACCGGCGGCGAGATCTGGAACGGCGAGGACGTGCCCATGCCCGACGATCCGCTCTATGTGAGCATCATAGACGAGATCATGGAGGCCGATGGCTACTTCGAGGGCGGGGTGCCCGAGGGCGACCCATGGCTTACCAAGGTGCCTACCAGCTTGGTGTATCTGCACAACCCCAACTCGCCGGGCGACCTTCCGGACTATAGTGGGGACTTGCCGTTGTGAGGGATCAGAGCAGCCATCAATGGATAATTTGCCCACGATCTCCCCGAGCAGCGTCAACTACCTCACCTTCGAGGGTGGTGGAGGCAAGGGTGTTGTCTACTTAGGTGTAGTGCGCGCACTGGAGGAGATCTATGACATCAGCGACAACCCCGACAACCCGCCGGAAACATCCCCGGACTCGGCCCGCTTGCGTTCGTTACTGATCGAGGGGGACCGAAAATTGATCTATCCGACCATGCCCTTGGACAAAAGGCAGATCAAGGGTATTTCGGGTACGTCGGCTGGTGCCATCACCGCGTTCAGCTTGGCGATCGGCATGTCATCCAAGGATCTTGAGTATGAGGCGAACCGATTGGGGAAAATGAGGCTGGGCTATTTTCAATCAACCGATTGGGTTAACGTTTACGAGGAATTCTTCGAAGATCCATCGTACAAATATTGTGCTGTGGACCCTAGTTCCGAAACACATGAGTTCGTCACACATACTTTTTGGGAGAAAGCTATGCTCGTTGCATCTGGGCCTCCCCCTATTGGGGTTGGAAGCAGTGTAGGTACTGCGTTACAGGTATACACGCCATCGAATATTATGTCCAAGCGTATTGTGAAAACAGAAACAAATCCGTTTGCCCCAATTCGACTTTCGCAATATGTGCATAAATTATTGTTCAATAGGGGGCTGTTCTCCGGCGTGAAGGCAAAAGAGTACTTCTCTGAATTGCTTGAAACATATTTATTAAAGAAACGGAAACTATACCCCGATAAGTACTTGCCTTTGAGTGTTCGGAAGGTCATCGCAAAAGAGGCTAAACAGATTACTTTTTATGATTTGTTCAACTTGACCGGGGTCGATCTGGTCATAGTGGGCACGAACGTGTCCGCACATAGTGGAAGATATTTCTCGGTGGGGCACACCCCCGACTTTCCTGTGGTGGACGCCGTGGTATTGTCCATGAGCATGCCGTTCGTGTTCAAGCCTGTACTCGTGAACACCCATGTAGATAGCGACCATGTCGAAGATGATTACACGAAGTCGTACAATGGCTTGTATGTGGATGGCGGAATGGCTCAGAACTTTCCGCTCCATGCCTTCGATCACTTGCGGCCATTCCAGCAGCGCTATGGCGGCGCAGACCCCATGTCAAGGGAATTACTGTTCAACGGTGAACCCGTGGATGAATCGTATGAAGTTGCAGCGCCACGAACGATTTACGAGCGGCCACCTGATTTCTGCGACTGCGTGGCGGGGTTCAATCTCGGCTTGACCGGAAGCTATTCGTACGACAAGGCCGATGATTTCACATCGGGTCAGGCTGGCATCCTGACCAACTTCTTAGGCGACCTGCTCGACGTGACGTTGAACCATGGAAGTGAAGGGCAGATACGGACATACGCTGAAGAACTGGCTACGGTCCGAATCGACTATGGCTCATTGACCGTTGCTGACTTCAGCACGCCACGAATCGCACGCATTCGAGGCGATGAGCGAAAGGCTCGACATATCGAGCAATTGCAGCGTGCCGCTGAACTGACCACTCTTAAACGCTTCGGACGTGCCTGACCGCCTGCTCATCTGTGCCGCAGCACTCGTACTGTGTGCCTGTTTCTCCACACCGAGGCCGGAGAGTGATCAGACTCGCGCCATACAGGAACGGAAACACAACGCTGATGGCTGTTTGACAGGCATGCGACTGATGGCGCTTGACACCATTGCGCGGAGCGTCTGTCTGCCGTTCGGAATCCAATGGAGGCAGGAAAGAATGGAGATTGATGGCCGCAAGGACTTCAGCATATATGCATTCAGCCCCGTGAACAGTTCGCCAGTGATGTACGCGAGCTATATTGACAAGGACGATGAAGGCAACGTGAACAACTTGCTATTGGAACCTCGGTTCAACCCCGAATCAGACGCTGTTGTGGCCATTCATATTTCCAGTAATGCTTCCTCCTACCGCTTGCCTTGGAACGAAATGAGGGAATCGCATGTCGCATCGATGAACTGGCGCTACGATCTCTTGTATGCTGACCCCGACACATTGAGGGCCATTGACCGTGGTTTTCGGGAAATGATGCTGCAGCACCAAGACTCTTCGCTTAAAGGCAAAGCATGGGTCATCACAACCCGGAGCGGGGTGGATTGGGCTTATGAACTATGGGTTCGGCGTATTGAACATACCAAACAAGTTCGAGCGGGTATTAGCGCAATTACCGAGCAAGAGGAGAATACCATCCTCATCGCTGCCCAATGGCTCCGAAGGAACTTGCCTCAGGAGTTGGATGAGGTGCGGTCCGATAGCTTGTTCGTGATCTTCAATGAGGTAGTGGAGTCGTTCAAGTGGGCTGAGTAATGAGGTTGTGGAGACAGGAACTCAAGCCTTCGTAGGATGCCCACGCAACCTCAGCAGCGGTCTCCCGAAGGGGACCCTGCGCCGCTACTTGACACGATACGATCATCCAGCCCGGGTTGGTCCGTACATTCGTTCATAATGGATCAAAATGCGACAGGCCGCAGTGGTCCTGAACCTTAGTAGACTGACGCTAGCCCCCTACTGACCTGTTCGGTCTTCGCCTCATGGGTCACGAAGATCGGGTGGCCACATTCAGCATTCACCGGTGCATTTCGGCATTCCCGTGCCCCGCCCCGCCTGCTACCTTTGGCCGCCCCGCCATGACGCGCCCCGAACCCTTGTCCACCATCGCCTTCCTGCGCGGATGAGCCGCACCACCATCATAGCCCCCGGCGCGCGCAACCAGCACTACTGGAGCGACCTCTGGCGCTACCGCGGCCTGCTGGGCTTCCTTGCTTGGCGCGATGTGATGGTACGCTACAAGCAGACCGCCATCGGCGTGCTGTGGGCATTGGTGAGGCCGCTGCTCACGCTGGCCGCCATGTGGTTCATCGGCTGGCTGTTCGGGTCCACCGTGCCCGAGGGCATCCCCCGTGTGCTGCTCGTGGCCGCCGCCACCATGCCGTGGCAGCTCTTCGCATCGGCCTTCGACGGCGCGGCCAACGCCATGATCGGCAACAGCAACCTCGTCACCAAGGTCTATTTCCCCCGCATGATCCTGCCGCTGAGCACCGTGCTGGTGAGCCTGATCGACATGGCCGTGGCGCTGGCGATCCTGCTCGTGCTCATGCTCCTCCACGCCCACCTGCCGGGGCCGGAGGTCCTGCTGCTGCCGGTGTTCCTGGTACTGGCCCTGCTCGCGGCGCTGGGCGCGGGCCTGCTCATGGGTGCGCTCAACGTGAAGTACCGCGACTTCCGCTACATCGTGCCCTTCATCGTGCAGTTCGGCCTGTACATCACGCCCGTGGCCTTCAGCAGTGCCGATGTGTTCGGCAACCCCGCCATCCCCGATACGCTCAAGTTCCTCTACGCCTGCAACCCCATGGTGGCCGTGATCGATGGGTTCCGCTTCTCGCTCTTCGGTGGCGATCTGCCCATCCATTGGCCGGGATTCCTTACTTCGCTGGGCATGTCGTTGCTGCTGCTGGTGCTGGGCGTTCGTTACTTCCGTCGTACCGAAAAGGGCTTCGCCGACATCATCTGAGGCATGGGGACACCAGTGATCACGGCGGAAGGGCTCGGCAAGAAGTTCGTGTTGGGCGCACAACGGGAGCGCTACACAGCGCTGCGCGATGTGATCGGTCGCAAGGCACGGGCGCTGGTGAAGGGTGGGGCGGGCGCCTCGTCCACGAATGCTTTCTGGGCGCTGAAGGACCTCTCGTTCACCATCAACGAAGGTGACCGCGTGGGGATCGTGGGCCGCAACGGCGCGGGCAAGAGCACCTTACTGAAGGTGCTGAGCCGCATCGTGGACCCTACCGAGGGCCGCGTGGAGATCCGTGGACGACTGGCCTCGTTGCTCGAAGTGGGCACCGGCTTCCATCCCGAACTCAGCGGGCGCGAGAATATCTACCTCAACGGCTCCATCCTCGGCATGTCGCGCGCCGAGATCAGGTCGCGGTTCGACGAGATCGTGGCCTTCTCTGAAGTTGAGAAGTTCCTGGACACGCCCGTGAAGCGTTACTCCAGCGGCATGTACGTGCGGCTGGCATTCGCTGTGGCCGCGCATCTGGAGCCGGAGATCCTGGTGGTGGACGAGGTGCTGGCCGTGGGCGATGCCGAGTTCCAACGCAAGTGTATCGGCAAGATGAAGGAGGTGAGCAGCGGCGGCCGCACCGTGCTCTTCGTGAGCCACAACATGGCCGCGATCCAGAACCTTTGTACTAGCGCCATTTACCTGCGGCACGGCCAGCTGGTGTTGCAGGGCGATACCCCCACGGTGGTGGCCGAGTACCTGCGTGCCGCCGATGGTGGGGTGCGGACCGACCTGGAGGCCCGGCCAGACCGGCAGGGCTCCGGAGCCATCCGGTTCACCGATTTCTCCATAGGCGATGAGGCCGGTGGCGACCTGGCCGCCGCCCAGACCGGATCCTCGGTGGTGTTCCGCTTCGACTTCAAGGCTCATCGGGGGCCACTGCGTAACCTGCACCTGGCCATGGGCATCGACGATGTGTACGGCCAGCGGATCCTGCACTTGAGCAACGAGACCACGGGCGAGGTCTTCGCCGATGCCGAAGGATGCGACCGTGTGTCCATCCACCTGCCGCGCTGCCCCTTGCTGCCCGGCAGTTACGGGTTCACGCTCTTCTCCACGGTGAACGGGGAGATCGCCGACTACATCCTCAACGCGGGGACCTTCCATGTGGAGAGCGGCGACTTCTTCGGCACGGGGCGGCTGCCGACAGGCGATCAAGGGGCCTTCACCACCGATCACCGATTCACCCTTTCTTGAGTGGGCTTGCTACACCTTCTCCGCCAGATCAAGTGGAACCGCGCACACGGGGCGCGGTGGAGCGATCTTCGGTACTACCGACGTTGGGCACGCGCCCTGCGTGATGGGGCCAACTCCATGGACGAGCGCACGGCATGGATCACGTTCCCGGCGATCGATCGGCTGGACCGGATCCTGAAGCGCACCGATCGGGTGTTCGAGTACGGCGGTGGCGGCAGTACGCTCTTCTGGCTCGATCGTGTGGCCCAGGTGGTCACCGTGGAGCACGATCCGCAGTGGTACGCCATCCTGGAACAACGCTTGAGGAAGGAGGGGGCTGATCGATGGACCGGGATCCATGTGCCGGCCACACCGGGTACCTTGGTGCCTGTGCCCGACCCCGCCGAACCGGCGCACTACGCTTCCGCCGACGCGGCCTCGCAGGGGTGCAACTACCAGGCCTATGTGCACGCCATCGACCGGTATCCCGATGGCCATTTCGATGTGTTGATGATCGATGGTCGGGCGCGTACCTCGTGCCTCGCCCATGCAACGGCGAAACTCAAGCGAGGCGGCTTGTTGGTATTGGATAACGCCGAGCGCGCACGCTACACCGAGCGTAACGCGGAGGTACTGCGCGGCTTCACCGTCTTGCTCTCCGGAATGGCTCCGGTGATCTTCAATCGCGATCTTTCGGAAACCCGCATCCTTCGGAAGAACTGACCATGGCCCGCGCCCCCATCGCCCTCTTCGCTTACAAGCGCCCCCATCATCTGAAGCGCGTGCTTCAGGGCCTCGTGGCGAACGATCTGGCCGGGGAGAGCCCACTGATCCTCTATTGCGATGGCCCCAAGGCCGATGCCACGGAGGTGGATCGCAAGGCCATCGACCAGGTGCGCGAGGTGGCCCGTGCCGCTCAAGGCTTCGCCTCGGTGGAGGTGATCGAAGCACCGGCCAACAAGGGCCTGGCCCGTTCGGTGATCGAAGGTGTGTCGCACGTGGTGGAACAGCACGGCCGCGTGATCGTGGTGGAGGACGATGCCCTGCTCTCGCCCCATTTCCTGCGTTTCATGAATGATGCGTTGGACCTGTACGCAGCCGATGAGCAGGTCTTCTCCGTGGGCGGTTGGTGCTACTATGCCGACCCTGCTGTGCTTGGCGATACGTACATGATCCGCTATCCGGACAGCCTTACCTGGGCGGTTTGGGAGCGCAGTTGGAACAAGTTGGAGCAGGACGGTGCCGCGCTCTACAAGAAGCTGCAACGCGCCGGCCGGTTGAAGGCGCTGGACGCCGATGGTCGGGTGCGCTACTTCTCCCGGATGCTGAAGGACCAGGTGGAAGGACGCATCGACAGTTGGGCGATCCGATGGACCGCGAGCTGCGTGCTCCATGGCGGGCTCAGCGTGTTCCCTTCGCGTCCGGTTGCGCTGAACAAGGGATTTGGCGATGGGGCCACGCACGAGACCGGGGGCGAGCACGGGGAGCACCTGCAACTCACTTCCGCACCCATACCGGTGGAGCGATCTCCCCTGGTGGAGGATGAGCAGGCCATTGCCCAATGGGCGGCCTATGTGCACCATCACTTCGAGGGCGGTTCCGATGCTTCGCTGAAGGGCCGTGTTTGGCGGGCTTTGCCCAACGGCATGAAACAATGGTACGTGCGCAACAAGCGCACCACCGATGCGGATCCCGCGGTGTTCGCATTTCCGCCGGTATCGCGGGTGTTCGGTTTCGATCGAGGCACCCCTGTGGATCGCTACTACATCGAACGTTTTCTGGACGCAGAACGGGCCGTGATCCACGGCCGGGTGATGGAGGTCGCCGAAAGCACATATACCACACGGTTCGCCTCCGGGGCGGTGGTGCCAGCGGTGCTCCAGTTCCAGGGCGAGGCCACCAAGGATCGGGTGGTCGGTGACCTGACCAAGCCGGATGGTCTGCCGGCAGGTACGATGGACGCCTTCATCTGTACGCAGACGCTCAACTTCATTTACGATGTGCATTCTGCTGTGCGCGGGCTTCATCATACGCTGAGGCCGGGTGGCACGGCGCTGGTCACCGTAGCTGGACTGGTGCAGGTGTCGCGCTACGACGCCGATCGCTGGGGCGACTACTGGCGCTTCACGCCCGATTCCGCTCGCCGCGCCTTCGCGGACGTGTTCGGAGCGGACAATGTGCAGGTGCAGGTGTTCGGCAATTCGTATGCCGCCGCCTGTCTGATGAAGGGCTTTGCCTCCGAGGAGTGCGACGCGACGCAGCTCGATGTGGTGGACCCCGACTATCCCGTGGTGATCGGGATCAACGCGCACAAGGCATGAAGCAGCTGATCCGCCGCCTGGTGTACGGGCCACCGCCAGAGGAAGATCGTTTGGTCGCCGAGGCCACACGCTTTCCCCGGCACATGCCCACCACCATCGGGTTCCGCGATCTGCACATCCGGGTCACCGACATGCTTTCGGTGGCCTGGCAGATCAAGGAGTTCTTCGGCGATGAGCGCATGAAGCTCCGCTGCGGCCGTCCCGATCCAGTGGTCATCGATTGCGGCACCAACGTGGGCGTGTCCGTGCTCTACTTGAAGAAGCTGTTCCCTGCGGCCCGCATCACCTGCTTCGAGCCGGATCCCGCCGTGTTCGCCTGCCTGGAGGATAACCTGAGGAGCAACGGGATCACGGACGTGGTCTGCCGCCGTGAAGTGGTGTGGGTGGATGATCAGGGCGTGTCCTTTGGTAGCGAAGGTGCCGACGGGGGATCCATCCTGCGCACCGATAATGCCGTAGTGCTGCCCAGTGTGCGGCTGCGCGATGTCCTGGAACAACATGCGGACATCGATCTGCTGAAGGTCGACATCGAAGGGGCGGAGACCACCGTGTTGAACGATTGCGGCGATGCGTTGCGCCGCGTGCGCAATCTATATGTGGAGTATCACTCCATGCCCGACCGACCTCAGGAACTGCACGCCCTGCTCGCCACACTGGCCGCGAACGGCTTCCGGTACTACATCCACCGCATTGGTGTGTACCACAGGCATCCATTCGCAGGTCTGCAGGAGGCGGCCATGGACATGCAACTCGATATCCATGCCATCCGTTCGTAGTTGGAAGGACGGTCTTCGGCCACTCGTCCATCGGTTGCGCCGTGTGCGGGATCGTACATTGGGCGGGGCCTGTGCGGTGTTGCTGTACCACCGGGTGGTCGACATCCCCACCGACCCCCAGCAATTGGCGGTGAAGCCCGCACACTTCGATGCGCACTTGGCCGTGCTGAAGCAGCGGTACAGGGTGCTCACCGTGGAGGAGTTCGACCACCACCTGTTGGGGCGGAAGCGCTTCCCCAAGGGCGCGGTACTGCTCACCTTCGACGATGGTTATGCCGACAACCACCACGCGGCACGTCCGCTCTTGGAGAAGCATGGTATGCAGGCCCTCTTCTACATCGCCAGCGGCTACATCGGCAGTGGGCGCGAATATTGGTGGGACGAATTGGAACGCCTTCTGCTGGTGAACGAACCGCTGCCGAAGGAACTGGACTTCGCCATGGACGGCCTACGGATCCGTTGGTCCGCCATGGATGGCGATGTGGCCCGGCAAGCGCGGATCGCCTATGAGGATCGATCGGCCGTGCTGCGCGCGATGCCTTCCGCGGTGCGTGATGCGATCCTGGCTGAGCTGCGCGCGCACCTTGGCTCACGGGTGCATCGTGGCACGCACCTGCCCATGACCGTTCAGGAGTTGGAGGCGTTCGCATCGTCGCGGGCCGTCGTGATCGGTGCACATACACAGTGGCATCCATCGTTGGCCCAGGTGGATCCGGCGGAGCAGGAGGCGGAGATCCATGGCTCCAAGCGGGACCTGGAGGCGATGCTCGGTCGGCCGGTACGTTACTTCTCCTATCCCTTCGGCACTGGCGCCGACTTCAACCGCACCACCGCGCGCATCGCCCGGGAAGCGGGGTTCCTGCATACCGCGGCCAACTATTCGGGGTTCGTGCACGCCCGTTCGCCCGTGCATCATTTCCCGCGCTTCTTAGTGCGCGATTGGGACGGGCCTGAGTTCGCCCAACGGATGGATACCTTCCTGCACGGATGAAGGTGGTCCACCTCAATACCAGCGACTTCGGCGGAGCGGCCATGGCCGCCATCAACCTGCATCGGGCGTTGTTGGCGCAGGGTGTGGATTCGCACCTGCTCACCCTGGTCCGCACCCGCACCGATATCCCACGGCACAGTGCGGTCGAGCCTTTCATGTTGCAAGGCACCCCGCGCTGGGACCGCCTGCGCTACAAGGCTCGACGTGCCCTGGAGGTAACGGGCTTGGTGGAGGACCGCAGTAATGCACCGGGCAACCGTAACCTGCGTAAGGAACGTTCGGGGCACGAGATCTTCACATTCCCGTACGCCTTCTTCGATGTGCTCGAACATCCCATGATGAAGGTGGCCGATGTGGTGCATCTGCACTGGACGGGTTATGGGCTGATCGATCATCGACGTTTCTTCGGCGGCTGCACCAAGCCCATCGTGTGGACCCTGCACGACATGAACCCGTTCACCGCCGGAAGCCACCACACCGATGAGGACCTGAGTTTCCGTGAAGGCCCCGATCGGTCGCCACAGCTTTGCGATCCGCGCAAGGCGGCGCACTACTGGCGGTATAAGCACGATGCGGTGAAGGACCTGCCATCCGAGCGCCTGAAGCTGGTGGCGCCATCGCGCTGGTTGGCCAGCCATGCGGAAAGCAGCGCCATGTTCAGGGGGCGTCGTTGCCAGGTGATCCCGAATGGCTTCGATACCACGGTGTTCCGTCCCCAGGATCGCGGTGCGGCACGGGAGGCCATGGGGCTGCCTCGCAACGGTCACGTGGTGCTTTTCAACGCGCTACAGGTGGACGATCCGCGCAAGGGTATGCAGTACCTGGTGCCCGCCTTACGTGCGTTGGACAGGGGCGAGGTCCGCCTGGTGTGCGTGGGCGGTGGTGCTAACGCCCTGCCCGCCGACCTCCGGGTGCACGCCACCGGATACCTCACGGACCCCACGGCCTTGGCACGCACGTATGCCGCTGCCGATGTCTTCGTGCTGCCTTCGTTGGCCGAGAACCTCCCGAACACCATCGCCGAGGCCCACCTCTGCGGCACGCCCGTGGTGGCCTTTCGCGTGGGGGGCATCCCCGAACAGGTGCACGCCACCAACGGCCGCCTGGCGGAACTGAAGGACGTGCAGGGTCTTTCCGAGGCGATACGTGGCGTGCTGGACCGCTCGTGGGACCACGAAGCCATCGCGAACAACGCCGCATTGCGCTACGATCGCCGCATGGTGGCGGCGAGCTACATGGACCTTTACACCGCATGAAGGCCATGACCCGACTGGCGATCATCACCATCTGCTACAACGACCGCCCGGGCTTGGAGCGCACCTTCGCCAGCGTGTTCGGCCAGACCATTCGCGACTTCGAATACATCGTGGTGGATGGTGGAAGCACCGATGGCAGCGTGGACCTGATCAAGGCCCATGCACCCCGACTAACGCACTGGACCTCGGAGCCCGACCGGGGCATCTACGACGCGCAGAACAAGGGGTGTTACATGGCCACGGCCCCTTTCGTGCTGTTCATGAACGCGGGCGACACCTTCGCCGCACCGGATGTGTTGGAACGGGCCATCCCCATGCTCACCGATACGGTCGACATCCTGTATGGCGACGCGCAGTTGGCCGATGAACGGGGCGTATACGGCGCGAAGCCGCATCCGCACCGGCTCACCAGCGCGTGGTTGATGAAGGAGACGGTGGCGCACCAGTCGCAGTTCATCAGGCGGTCCTTGTTGGAGAAGGCGGAAGGCTACGACCTCGGCTATCCCATCGCCGCGGACTATGCCTTCCTCGCCCGCATGTTCTGGCGGGAACGCATCCGCACACGCCACGCCGGCTTCGCCATCAGTGTGTTCGACACCACGGGCCTCAGTTCCGACCCGGCGGGGAAACGCCGATCCGCTGCTGAACGAAAGGCCATCCAGCGCAACTTCGCACCGCGCGGCTGGTACTTCCTATACCATGCTTGGGCAGCCTTCAACCGCTTGATCGGCCGATGACACCCCGCGTTTCCGTGATCGTGGCCACGTACAACTATGGGCGGTACATCGGTGATGCCTTGCGCTCGGTGCAGGTGCAGACCCTCACCGACTGGGAGTGCATCGTGGTGGACGATGCCTCCACCGACCATACGGCGGAGGTGGTGCAGGCCTTCGTGGCTTGCGATCCGCGCTTCCGCTACGTGCGGCTGGAACACAATAGTGGCGTATCCGTGGCACGGAACACCGGCTTCGATCGGGCAAGGGGCGAGTACCTGCAATTGCTCGATGCCGACGATGTGATCGCGCCCGGCAAACTGGCCAGCCATGTGGCATGGATGGATGCGCATCCGGAGGTGGCGCTGGTGTATTCCGATTTCCGCCCGTTCACCGGCACCCCCGACCTTACAGGGCCTGGGACCTATCAGCCCGATGAGAAGTTGAGCGGCAGCGGCGATGCCGTGTTACGGCGACTACTTCGGGGCAACTTCTTCCGCATGAACACGCTGCTTTTGCGGGCCGATGTGGTGCGCAGCCTTGGCGGCTTCTCCACCGCCTTCCGCCACATCGAGGACTGGGACCTGTGGCTGCGCATGTTCGCCGCCGGGCATACGGTCCAGTTCCTCCATGCGCCTTCGGCCATGGCCGGTGTGCGGGACAGCCCCGGCAGTCTGAGCAAGGACCGTGTGAGCATGCGGGGGAACGTACTGGCTGTCTTTCGGCATCTTTGGAACGTGCGAGGTCTTTCGCTCATCATCCGATCCCTTCTCCTTGTGAGGTACGTCGACGTTCTGCTGGAACGGACCTTCGTGCATCGGGAAGCCGCCCACCCCGGTCAGCCGGTGGATGGCACGCTGCCATGGATCGCTGGCGTATGCGCAGTGCCGCTCTTTCCTTTGTGGCTGGTCACACGGCCTTTCCGCTGATAGCGATGATCTACGACTGCTTCACCTTCTTCAACGAACTCGACCTGCTCGAGCTTCGCCTCAACGAGCTTGATCCCGTGGTGGACCGCTTCGTGTTGGTGGAGGCTACCCTTACCCACCAGGGGAAGCCGAAGCCGCTGCATTTTGCGGAGAACAAGGACCGCTATGCCGCTTTCCGCCACAAGATCGAGCACGTGGTGGTGGATCGGTACCCGGCGAACAACGGGAACGACGCATGGGTGTATGAGAAGCACCAGCGCAATGCCATCGCCCAAGGGTTGCATAACGCCGGGCCGGGCGATCAAGTGATGATCAGTGACGTGGACGAGATACCACACCCGCGGAAAGTCAGCGAGGCCGCTGCAATGAAGGGCGTGCGCATCTTTCGTCAGCGGATGTTCTACTACTACCTCAACTGCCTCAATGCTTCGGAGGCCGGTGGGGGGGCATATGCATGGAACGGAACGGTGATGGTGGATGCCGGAGATATCCGCGACCCTATTCAACGCTACCGCGACTTCTCCATGCTGATGGCGAACTATTTCCATCGGAAACTCACGCACCGCGTGTATTGGAACCTGAGGCTGGCGCAAGAACGCGTTCGGTACGGTTGGAAGCCGGTGTTCATCAATGATGGTGGCTGGCACTTCTCCTACCTCGGCGGGGTGGACCGCATCATCGAGAAGATCGAGGCCTTCGCACACACCGAATACAATTCAGCGAACTACAAGGATCGCGCCCGGATCGAGGCGGCCATCGCCAACGGAGAGGATATCTTCGGTCGTGACTTCAAGTACCGATTCGTGCCACTGGACGGGAACTGGCCGCGCTATCTGGTGGACCATCAGGAACGCTTCGTCAAGCACATCGGTGCCGTGAAGCAGTGACCGCCACCATGCCCGACCAGCCGCTGCTCTCCATCATCATCGTGAGCTACAACACCCGCGAGGTGTTGCGGGAGTGCCTGGCTTCGGTGCAGCGCGCGGTGGACCTACCGCACGAGACCATCGTGCTGGACAATGCCTCGCCCGATGGTTCGGCGGACATGGTGGCACAGGAATTCCCGGACATGGTGCTGGTGCGCAACACCGGTAACGTGGGCTTCTCGCCGGCCAACAACACCGGCATGGAGCGGGCTTGTGGCCGGTACATCGTGCTGCTGAACCCCGACACCATCATGCGCCCCGGCAGCATGCGGGCCTGGGTGGAGGCCCATGAACGGGTGAAGGCCACGATCTCCGGTCCACGGTTGGTGGGCACCGATGGCCACACACAGCCCTCGGCGTGGCGGATCCCCGACCTGCTCGATGCCACGTTGGAGCTCTTCATGCTGCACCGTGTGGTGGCCCGCAACCGGTACGCGACGGCCGAGCTTGAGGCGGGCTGCACCGTGGGCTTCGTATCGGGCGCGGCCATGCTCTTCGAACGGTCGGTGTTCGAGCGGCAGGGGGGGCTCGATCCGGAGATGTTCTGGATGGAGGATGCGGACCTGTGCTTGCGGATCAGAGAGGCCGGTGGCACCTGTTGGTACGTGGGTGGTCCTGGGATCGTACACATAGGGGGTGAAAGCTCGAAGCGGAACCTGGATCGGGTGATCGCGAACCAGTTGTTGAGCCGGGTGAAATTCGCCCGCAAGCACGGTACGGTGCTGACGGCTGCGCTGATGTCGTTGGTGATCGTCCTGCATGCCATCACACGGGCCGCGGCCTTCACCCTGCTGTCGGCCATCCGTCAAGAACCACGCGCCCGGGCCTACCGCCATACCCTCAAGCGGCTCTACCACTATCACCTCCACGGCGACCGATCCATCTGAACCACGTGCGTACCAACGAGCGCATCCTGCCCCGAAGTCTGTCCATCGCCACGCATTGGGCCTGGCTGCTGGTGTGCGCGTTGCTGCCCATCAGCGGTCGGTTGGTGCCGGTGCCGTTGGGGATCGCTGTTGCACTCGCGGCCATCACCTTCGTGTGGCAACGCCCGGTGGTGCGATGGCGCGCGCTGTGGCCGCTCTTCGCGTGGTACCTGTTGCACATCGTAGGCATGTCGTGGACCACCGATGTGGCGTTCGGGCTGTTCGACTTGCAAGTGAAGCTGGGTATCGTGCTGTTGCCTTTGGCCGCGGCAGCGGTCGTCGGGCTGCACCCGGACATGCCGTCCCGCAGCATGGCGGCCTTCACGGTCGGCATCGTGTTGTCCATTGTGCTGGGAGGTGCCAAGGCTTGGGCATGCTGGTCGGGCGCCGGATCGCCGTCGTGCTTCAGCCAGAGCACGCTCTCGTACGACCTGCACCCGAGCTATGCGGCGTGGTATGCCTGCTGGGCCCTGGCCTGGTTGGGGCATCGGCTCGTGGTAGGGGGGGCGGGGCGTATCCAAGGCCTGGTGGCCGCACTGCTGTTGGTGCTCCTGGTGTGGATCATGCTGTTGGCGAGCAAGAGCGGCGTGCTCGGTGCCGCACTGGTGATCACCGGCCTGGCCTATGCGGCCCTGCGGCGCACGGCAGGTCGGACAAGGGCGCTCGTCCTGGGCGGTGTGATGCTCGCGGTGGTGATCGCGCTGGCCGTGCAAGGGCCACTGGTGGCCGCACGCATGCACGCCTCGTGGAACGCGCTACAGCGAGCGGCCACCGCGGATCCCGCCCTGTTGGCCTCGTCCGATGGCAACGACCTGCGCCTGGTGGCCTGGACGTGCAGTTGGGAACAACTCCGGCAGGAACCCTTCGGGTCGGGCACCGGCGACATCAAGCACGCGCTCATGGCCTGCTACACGACGAAGGGGGCGGAACAGGCGGCGGTCCGCAACCTCAACAGCCATTCGCAGTTCTTGCAAGGTGGCGCGGCATTGGGCTGGCCCGGGTTGCTCCTCACCGCACTCATCGCCGTGGTGCTGGTCCGGTGGTCGCTCGCGCGTGCAAGCTTGCCCATGGGCTTGTTCGCCTTGTTGTTCCTACTGAATGCGGCGGTGGAGTCGGTGTTGGAGGTGCAGGCCGGTGTCGTGTTCATGGGCCTCATGTCGGGAATTTTGGCGCATGACCGAAATTCGCATCCCAGCGCACCTACGCCCCGCCCATGATCCCATTCAGCCCGCCCCGCATCGACGATCGCACCATCAAGGCCGTGGAGGAGGCGTTGCGCAGCGGTTGGATCACCACCGGGCCGCGCACCAAGGAGTTCGAGGAACGCCTCGCGGCGTACTGCGGCGTGGATCGGGTGATCGCCCTCAACAGCTGGACCAATGCGGCCGAGCTGGTGTTGCGCTGGTATGGCGTAGGGCCGGGCGATGAAGTGATCGTGCCCGCCTATACCTACTGCGCCACCGCCAATATCGTGATGCACCTCGGAGCCAAACCCGTGCTCGTTGATGTGCTCGACGACTTCACCATGGATCCAGAAGCGGTGCGCCGCATGCTCACCAACCGGACCAAGGCCATCATCCCCGTCGATATCGGTGGTCTTCCCGCGAACATCAAGGCGATCATGCGGGTGGCCGAGGAGGGTTGTGGGCTCTTCACCCCCAAGGTGAACCTGCGGGTGGACGGCAGCAACCCGCAGATGCGGCTGGGGCGTGCGCTGGTGCTGAGCGATGCCGCACATTCCTTCGGTGCGAGCATCGGCGGGCGCAAAGTGGGCGCACAGGCCGACATCACCGGGTTCAGCTTCCATGCGGTGAAGAACCTCACCACCGCCGAAGGTGGCGCGTTGGCCTTCAACCTGCCCGAACCCTTCAGCCACGAAGAATTGTACCGTTACTTCAACACCATGAGCCTGCATGGCCAGAGCAAGGATGCCTTGGCCAAGACGCAGCCGGGAGCATGGCGTTATGATGTGGCCTTTCCTGGGTACAAGTGCAACATGACCGACATCCAGGCCGCGATCGGGCTGGTGGAGCTCGAGCGATTCGATAGCGACACCACACCGCGCCGCAAGGCCATCTGCGAACGCTACTCGGCCGCCTTCGCAGGCGATGAACGCTTCCTTGTGCCCACCTTCCACACCGGCGACCGCGAAAGCTGCTACCACCTCTACATGCTGCGCATCCCCAAGGCCACCGAGGAACAGCGCGATGCCATCATATCCGCCATCGCGAAGCGCGGGGTGAGCGTGAACGTCCATTTCATCCCGCTGCCGAAGTTGAGCTTCTACGAGGGGCAGGGCCTGCGCATGGTGGACTATCCGAACACCTACAAGCTGTACAGCACGGAGATCAGCCTGCCGGTATACCACGACCTCACCGACAAGCAAGTGGACCAGGTGGTGGCGGCGGTGAATGCGGCGGTGAAGGAGGTGATGGGCTGAAACCCATGGTCAAACGCGCATTCGACATCGTTCTTTCCGCAGCAGCCCTGCTTCTGCTTCTGCCCTTACTTCTGCTCCTTGCCTTGGCCGTGGCCCTCACCTCGCCCGGTGGCGCCTTCTTCCGCCAGGTGCGCGTGGGCAGGAACGGGAGGGAGTTCCGCTTACTGAAGTTCCGCACCATGCGGCCGGGCAGCGAGGCGAAGGGCCAGATCACCGTGGGTGGCCGCGATCCGCGCATCACGGGCATCGGCTACTTCCTGCGCAAGACCAAGCTGGACGAACTGCCGCAGCTGATCAACGTATTGGTGGGCGACATGAGCATCGTGGGGCCGCGTCCCGAAGTGCCGAAGTACGTGGCGCTCTATACGCCGGAGCAGCACGCGGTGTTGAACGTGCGTCCGGGCATCACCAGCGCGGCCAGTATCACGTACATCGACGAGAACGAATTGCTCGGACGCAGTGCGGACCCGGAACGCACCTACGTGGAACAGGTGATGCCCGCCAAGCTGGCATTGGATCTGGATTACGTGAAGCGCCACGGCCTGCTGCTCGACCTGCGGATCATCGGACGGACCCTCCTGGGCCTATTCCGGTGATCGCGGTAGCGATCGGGGCGACAACTTTGCACCATGCGCACCACGCTCCCCATCCTCTGCTCCATACTGGCCATCAATACGAATGCACAATGGCGGTTCGAGGGCGACAGCTCGGCCACCTGGGAGCAGGCCGTGGCGCGGTACGAAGCACTGGCCCATTCGCGCCCGGGCGCATCGCTGCGGGTGATCGGGCACGACGACGATGGCTCGCCGATACACCTCTTCGTGCTCGATGATGGCAGCGGGGCCAGTCCCGACAGCATCCGCGCGGCAGGCAAGAACATCCTTTGGATCACCAACGGCATCCATCCCGGCGAACCCGATGGCATCGATGCCAGCCTGTTGCTGGCCCAGGCTTTGCTCGATAGCGACCAGTACATGGGGCTGCTGTCCCATACCGCGGTCTGCATCGTGCCGGTGTACAACGTGAGCGGCGCGAAGGTCCGGAACAGCACCAGCCGGGTGAACCAGATGGGGCCGGTGGAATACGGTTTCCGGGGCAACGCCCGCAACCTCAACCTGAACCGGGACTTCATCAAGGCCGACGCGCGCAACACGCGCACCCTGGTCAGTGCCCTCAATACCTGGGATCCCGATGTGTACTTCGAGACCCACGTGAGCAACGGCGCGGACCATCGCTATGTGATGGAACTGCTGGTGACCCACCCGGACAAGCTCGACACCAACCTGCGCCGCTTCATGCACCAACGCCTGATGCCGCGCCAGCAGGACTGGATGGCGCAACGCGGCCACGCGATGTGCCCGTACTTCGAGACCCGCGAGGACATCCCCGAGCAGGGGCTGATGGGCTTCGTGGACGGACCCAGGTACAGCACGGGGTACAACGCCTTGCGGCAACGGATCGGCATCCTCAGCGAGGCCCACATGCTCAAGCCGTTCGCCGAGCGGGTGAACGCCACCTTCCAACTGCTGTTGGCCACCCTGGCCGCGATGAACGAACATCCGAAGGAGCTGGCAGAGGCCAGGACCAAGGCGCGGGCCAGTGCCTCGGAACAGGTGCGGTATCCCGCCGATTGGGTCATCGACACCGCCAGCGTACAACGGCTCCCTTGGAAAGGATACGCCGCCGATACCGCCACCAGCGCGGTGACCGGGCTGCCGCGTTGGCGCTACCACCGCGACCGGCCCACGGAGGTGGAAGTGCCCTGGATGAACCGCGCCGTGCCACGGCTCTGGATCGAACGCCCGGTGGGCTACCTGATCCCGCAGGCCTGGCACGAAACCATCGACCGCCTGCGCTTGGATCGGGTGCCCATGGACGTACTGGCGAAAGAGCGCACCTTCGTGGCGGAGGTGCAACGCATCACCGGCCACCGCGACGTGAAACGGCCCTACGAGGGGCATTACCTGCACCGCGACATCACCACCGATACCGAAGTGGATACCGTGGTGGGCCGGGTAAGGGATGTGTTCGTGCCCATGGGCCATGCCACCGATGCCTTGGTGATGGAGATCCTGGAACCGCGCTGTGCGGACAGTTTCTTCGCCTGGGGGTTCTTCGATGCCATTCTCCAACAGAAGGAATGGTTCAGCGACTACGTGTTCGAGGACATCGCCGCCGAACTGCTGGCCAAGGACCCCGACCTGGCCGCCGCCCTTCGGTCGGAGTGCGACCGCGATCCCGCGTTCGCGAAGGATGCCAAGGCGCAACTGACCTTCGTGTACCAACGTTCGCCCTACTTCGAGGCCAGCTACAAGCGTTACCCGGTGGCGCGGGTGATCCAGTGAGCCTGTGCGATCGGGGCGCGGTGGGACCGTGGGCGGGGATGGGCGTCCGAAGGTGCCCATCCCGCCGATCGTGGCATTATGTTCGCGCCATGGAACTCTACGACATCAGCATCGGCGCCCGCGTGAAGCACCCCACCATGGGCGTGGGCGTGGTGTACGACATCGATGCCCGCACGGTACACGTGTTCTTCCGCGAGCATGGCGAACAACCCATCAGCCGCGGTTTCGAGGGGCTCGTGGTCATCGGGCCGGGGGTGGAGATCACCCAGGAGCCGCTGGACCTGGATCATGTGCGCGACGCACTGCGCGAGGTGCTGGAAGAGATGCAGACCCCGCAACGGCCCGCACACATGGCCGCGCGCTACGAGGGTGGCATGCTCGAGATCAAACCACGCGACCCTGCCCTCAAAAGCAAGGAAGTGCCCATCGAGGAGTTCTTCCACAAGATCGTCATGATCCGCGACCGGTTCCGGGTGCTTGAACAGAAGATCAATGCCTACGACAAGTTGTCCGAGCAGGACAAGGTGGAACTGCAGCAGTACATCACACGCTGCTACGGCACCTTGACCACCTTCAACATCCTGTTCGAGGACAAGGAGGATCATTTCGTTGGGCAGAAAGCCGAAGGTTGAGCGTAGCGCGTCACTTTTCCACGATCCGTTGGAAACGGCGGCGTACTGGATTATCTTCGTACCGTAAACGTTCTTTCTGCTCCCCCTGTCAAGCATCCATCGGCCGGTGAACGGCCGTCAACGCGGAGCCCACACAGGCCATTGCTCATCGGAACCAACAATTTCCATCAGGGATCGCATCCTCGATGGTGTACGGCGGGCCTCAGGCACCTTCGGGTGCTTCCCTTCGGGGACAGGAGGATTACGGAAGCCATCATCGCGATCCCGCCCATGTGATCTTCATGGGTTCTATGAGTCGGCCCTGTGTGGGCTTTTCATTTCTCCCCAGGTGGGTCGGGAAAAAGGGCCCCATGCCCGGAACGGCGCGCAACGCCAGGTAGCGCACCAACACCGCCCGGCATTCCCGTTCTTTGCGCCATGTCCACCGCACTGCCCGTCATGGAAGCCTTCTACACCCTGCAAGGTGAGGGGATGTTCGCCGGACAGGCGGCGTACTTCATCCGGCTTGGCGGTTGCGATGTGGGATGTACCTGGTGTGATGTGAAGGAGAGTTGGGACGCCGAGGCGCACCCGAAGCGTACGGTGGAAGCGATCGTGGAAGAAGCCAGCGCATTCCCGGCGCGCATCGCCGTGATCACCGGAGGCGAACCGGCCATGCACGACCTGGGGCCGTTGACCAAGGCACTGCGTGAAGCCGGATTCCGGACCCATATCGAAACCAGCGGCACCCACCCGATCACCGGAACGTGGCATCATATCTGCTTCAGTCCGAAGAAATTCAAAGCCCCATGGCCGGGTATCCATGCGCTGGCCGATGAGCTCAAGGTGATCGTCTATAACCAACACGACCTGCGATGGGCCCAGGAGCACACCTTGGGCCTCAAGGCCGATTGCACTTTGTTGCTGCAACCGGAATGGTCCAAGCGCGAGACCATCATGCCGCTGATCGTGGACTTCGTGAAGGAGAACCCGCGGTGGCGGGTTTCACTTCAAACCCATAAGTACCTGAATATTCCATGAAGCTGCGATCAACGAGCGCCAACGCACGATCCCTGCACGGCGGGTGGCGAATGAAAGCCCTGAGGATGCTCGGGCTTATGGTCGCCGCGGGCTACTCGCTACTCGCCGTTTCCCAGCCCGCCAAATACACCACCACGGACAAAGGGGCCATCAAACGCTACGAAAGCGGGAACAGCTGCATGGGCTTGCGCAACTGGGCCTGTGCCGAGAGCGAATTCACCAAGGCTGCGGAGGCGGATCCGCGGTTCATCGAACCACGGATCATGCTGGCCGATATCGCCGAACGGAACGGGAAGCACGAGGTGGCCATGACGCGCTACCGTGAGGTGATGGCCATCGACCCGGAGTTCTTCCCCGTGGCACGGCTGCACCTGGCCGACCTGGAGTTCCTTTCCGGCCAATACGCCGAGGCTCAGCGCAACTACGAAGCATACCTGAAGCAGGAGCAGGAGCCGCAACGCAAGGCCCGCGCCCGACTGGGCGTCCGCAACTGCGAGTTCGCCGCGCGGGCCATCCAGCAGCCGGTGCCGTTCGAGCCGAAGAACCTGGGCCCCAACGTGAACAGTGCCGACCCCGAGTACTACCCGTGCATCACCGCCGACGATGGCACCCTGATGTTCACCCGGCGGGTGAAGGCTCCCGAGATCCCCGTGTACGGCATGCAGGAGGATTTCTACGTGAGCCGTCGCGACCTCGAGGGCAACTGGAAAGCCGCCATCCCGCTGCCGGTGGTCAACACGCGCGCCTTCAACGAAGGGGCCGGAACGCTCTCGCCCGATGGCCGCTTCCTGATCTTCACCAAATGTGCCTTGGAAGATGGTACGTATGGCGGTTCGCTTTCCGGCGAAGGCAGCTGCGACCTCTTCATCAGTCGGCGTGTGGGCGACCGCTGGGGCGTACCGCAGAACTTGGGCACCCCGGTGAACAGCAGCCACTGGGAAACCCAGCCCAGCCTGGCCAGCGATGGCCGCACCTTGTACTACATCCGTGGTTCCGTGGCGCGCGATGGCATCAAGAGCATGGACATCTGGACCACCACCATGGCCGATGATGGCACGTGGAGCAAGCCGGTGAAGCTGGGCGATCAGGTGAACACACCGTACCAGGAAGAGAGCGTGCAGATCCATCCCGATGGCCACACGCTCTACTTCAGCAGCAACGGGCATCCCGGCTTCGGTGGCCTCGACATCTTCATGAGCCGCAAGCAGGATGATGGCAGTTGGGGGCCCGCCCTCAACCTGGGCTATCCGATCAACACCAGCGCCGACGAGAACAGCATCCTGGTGGATGCAATCGGCCGGCTGGCCTACTTCGCCAGCGACAGGGCCGGTGGTGAAGGCGACCTGGACCTGTACAGTTTCCCATTGTACGAGGAGGCCCGACCACTGGCGGTGTCGTACATACGCGGCAAGGTGTTCGATGCGGCCACCCAAGCTCCCGTGGAGGCCGATGTCCAGCTCTTCGACCTGAGGACGGGCAACCTCGCTACCGGAGCGTATAGCGATCCGAAGAGCGGGGAGTTCCTCGTGTGCCTACCGGCCGGTCGGAGCTATGCCCTCAATGCCACGGCCGATGGATACCTGTTCTATTCGGAGAACTACGATGTGGCCGAAGGCGACCTCAAGGAACCGTTGTCGTTGGACGTTCCCCTCGGCAAGCTCGCCACGGGAAGCACCATCGCCCTGCGCAACATCTTCTTCAATACCGCCAGCTACGAGTTACTGCCGACCTCCAATGCGGAGCTGGACAAGCTGGTGAAGCTGATGAAGGCCAATCCCACCTTGCGGATCGAGCTGGGCGGCCATACCGACAACGTGGGTGCCGATGCGGCGAACCTCACCCTGAGCCAGCAACGTGCCAATGCCGTACGTGATCATGTGGTGGCGCAAGGTGTCGATGGGGCACGGATCACCGCCAAGGGCTATGGGGAAACGAATCCCGTGGCCACCAACGACACCGAGGCCGGGCGCGCGTTGAACCGGCGTACCGAGGTCACGGTGCTTTGAATCCCTTTCGCATGGAGGCATGGACCAGCGATGGGAAGGACCCGTTGCTAAGGTTCAGATGGTATGAGGAAGGCCGAAGGAAGGCGGTGAAGGAGTGATCGGAAGGCCCGGACCAGTGGGAGCCGGGGATCACTCTCCCTTCAAGGTGGCGAGCTCCTGGCCTGCGCCGATCAGCGTCAGTACGCCACCGTCGAGCTTGAATTGGTCCACCCGTTTCAGCGCACCCAGAAAGGCGTTCTCCGTGGCCATGGACCCCTCGCAGTACTTCTTGGTGGAGGCCACACCGCCGGGGAAGGAGAGCTTGTCGCCATCCAAGGAAAAGGAGCCCATCAGGTTGTTGCATCCGCCGTTCCCCTCCACGGCATTACCATCCTTGCCCAGTTTGAGCCACGGGGCGGACATGCCCTCGGGCATGGTGATGGCGTTGCCGGCGAGGGTCTGAAGTACCCACTTGCTGTCCATGATGTTGGCCAGTTGGCCAGCGCCTCCGACTTTGTCCGAATTGCACTTCTCCGCGCTCAACGTGGTGAACAAGAGGGTTCCGAGCAAGAGGTGTTTCATGGGGTCAGTTGTTGAGCATCACGGGCATCACCAGCATCAACACGTCCTCGCCGGGTTCACCGGCCTCGCCCGGGAGCAGGATGCCGGCCCGATTGGGTGCGCTCATCTCCAGCACCACATGCTCCGTGCTGATGTTGTTGAGCATATCCATCAGGAACCGCGAGTTGAAACCGATCAGGATCTCATCACCTTCATAGGCGCAGGTGAGTTTCTCGTTGGCCTCGTTGGCGAAATCCAGGTCCTCGGCGCTCACCGTGAGCTGGCTGCCGTTGATGTGTAGGCGCACCTGGTGCGTGGTCTTGTTGGCGAAGATGGCCACACGGCGGATCGAGCTCAGGAAGGCGGCCCGGTCGATGGTGAGTTTGTTCGGGTTGGTCTTGGGGATCACCGCCTCGTAGTTCGGGTACTTGCCATCGATCAGCCGGCATACGAGCACGGTGTTGTCGAAGCGGAAGGCGGCGTTGTTCTCGTTGAACTCCACGGTGACCTCGGCGTTGGTGCTGGCCAAGGTGTTCTTCAGCAGGTTCAGCGGCTTCTTGGGTACGATGAACGAGGCGGTCTTCGGAGCCTTCAGATCGGTGCGTTTGTAACGCACCAGCTTGTGGGCATCGGTGGCCACGAAACGCACATCGTCCTCGGTCATCTCGAAGAAGATACCGCTCATCACCGGGCGCAGATCATCGTTGCCGGTGGCGAAGATGGTCTTGTTGATGGCGGTGGCCAGGGTGCCAGCGGGCAGGCTCATGGTGGCGGCATCCTCCAGCTGCGGGCTCCGCGGGAATTCGGCGCCGTTGAAGCCGGTCATCTTGTACTTGCCTTGGTCGCTGTTGATCTCCACACCGAAGTGCTTGGGATCCACGCTGAAGGTGAGCGGCTGCTCCGGAAAGGCTTTAAGGGTGTCCAGCAACAGGCGAGCGGGAATGGCCACGGTGCCTTTGTCCTTGGCTTCCACGGCGAGCGAGGCGGTGATGGTGGTTTCCAGATCGCTGGCCGTGATGGTCAGTTGCTTCCCATCGATATCGAACAGGAAGTTGTCCAGGATAGGGAGCGTATTGCTGCTGGCGAGCACGCCTTGAAGAAGCTGTAGTTGCTTGAGCAGGGCGGTGCTGGAAACGATGAATTTCATCGGTTGTGGAAGGCGTTTTATAAGTGGGTCAAAGTTAGCCGGGGGGCCATGTGGGCTCCGGTGCACTTATCAACAGCCAAGGGGGGTTTTCCACAAGGCCTGCTGCTGGTTCAGGGCCTGAAAGCGCTTATGGGCTGAAGGATCCGCTCCAAGGCCGGTCGTTGCATCTGTACGTGCAGGGTGTCTTGCACCAAGGCGTCCATGTACACGGGGTCGTAGAGAGGGCGTGGTTCGCCAAAGGCGGGTTCCGCACCTTTGTAGGGTCTGAACCAGATCTTCGCACGGGTCACCTTCCCGTTGCGTTCGGTGATCGCCAGCAGGTGGTTGGGCGGGCTGTTCAGGAGCGAGTCACGGGAGGAGGGAGGCAAGCGCTCAATGGACTCGAAGTAGGTCTGTTTAAGGGGCAGTACCGCACCGGCCACGAGGATGGTGTCGAAAGGGGCGGGGTTGCCTCGGAAGTCCTTCAGGCTATAGTGGCCCTCGGCATCCTGCTCAATGGTGTAGCCGTTGTTCGGGGCGGCTGGGGTCTCCAGTTTCACCGAGGCCAGGTCGCGCATGTCGGCCAGACCGAAGAAATGGGCGCTGCGCAGGTGGTCCACCTTGGTGTGGAAGCGGGTGGTGAGGATGCCGGTGAAGCCCCCCATGCCCACGATGAAGGGGGCGTTGCTGCGGCCGATGCCGGGTTTTTCCAGGAGCATGAAGGTGCCGAAGTGGTCCTTGGTGCCGTGCCCCACGATCCAGATCTTGGAAGGTTTGGAGCCTCCCTCGTAGATCTCCACTTTCTTGGCCATGGCGGCCATCACGCGCAGGGTCTTGGGTTGTAGGGAGCTGGGCACGGGGCTCTTCACCTCCACGCGTTTGAAGGTGCGCAGCAACAGGTCCACCTCGGCCTGCTTGGCGTCGTAGGTGTCATTGAGGATCCAGCCGCGCGGGGTGCGTTTGAGGTCCACGCTGGCACCGCCCTTGGTGTCGGAGATGTGGATACGCGTGACCCCGGCGGTATCGGGCACGGCGAAGTCGCTCAGCGGGCGGTCCAGGGTGGTGGGCGCATCGTTGCGGACCAGCCACCAGGCTGCGCCGCCCAGTACCACCAGCACCAGTAGGAGGATGATCCTTCGGTTCATGAGGGGCGTGTGGCCTTCCGCCGACGTAGGGTTTGGTACAGCGCTCCGAAGATCAACGCGAGGATCACCGGTACGGCCGTGTTGAACAATTGCCAGCGCGACCGGTCCACCACGATCCGCTCGGGGTCGAGTTGGCGCAAGGTGATGGTGCGCGAGCGGATGCTGATCAGGCTGCGATCATCGAGTAAGTAGTTCATGGCGTTCACGATCAGCTCGCGGTTGCCATAGATCTTGGCGTTGGCGTAGCGGTCGAAGCCCAGGGTGTAGAACATGCCCTGCGCTTGATCCACCCGGTTGCCGATCACATCGCCGTCGCCGATCACGATCTGGGCGGTGCGTTTTCCGAACTCGCGGTAGCCCACGGCGGGATCGTTGATGAATTCCGCGGGCAGCCGGTCCATGAAGGCGGATCGGAACTTGCCTTCCAGGAGTACCGCCAAAGGCATGTGGGGGGTGCTCTGGCGCTCGAAGGGTGGGGGTATCTCCACCACGTTGAGGCTCACGCGCACCGGGTTCCGCTGGGCCAATGAGGCGGGAGAGCTGGTGAGCAGGATGGTCTTGGTGATGCTATCTGCGGCAATGGTGTCCAGGCTGCTGGCGAAACGCAGATGCACCGGGTCGATATTGCTCACGATGGGATGCGTGCTTTGGGGGATCGACACCGGCTCCCAGTACCACGGGAACCGCTCCAACTTGCGTTGGTTCCCGTACGGCTGCGTGTACAGTTCGATCGGGGCGCAACTCCGATCCAGCACCAGGTCCTTGTTCAGGCGGACCCCATAGGTGAAGAACAACTCGTCCAGCCCAAGGTCCTTGGCCACGGCGATGGAGAACTGGTTCTTGCGTAGGCTGTCGAGGTTGGCGTTCATCGGGTCGATGAGCCAGAGGGCCTTCCCTCCGTTCATGATGAACTGATCCAGGATGTACGCGCTGCGCGGGCTGAAGGCGCTGTCGGGTTTGGCCACGATGATGGCGTCGTAGTCGTTCAACCGGTACGACATGTTGGGCACCTTGTGGCTCAGGGCGTCCAGTTGCTCATCGAGGCGCACG
The DNA here is from genome assembly GCA_008016945.1 of Flavobacteriales bacterium. Next base: position 18,200 of record SSGN01000120.1, on the reverse strand, counting down.
TGCTTCACCTCGTACAGTTCCTTCAGGGCCTGGGTGATGTCGGCCACCTCCATGTCGCGCAGTTCGCCATGGCCCTCCAGGAACGCGACCCGGGCTTTCTCCCGTTGTGTGCTCTGGCGGAAGGCACTGGCCAGTTCATACTCCAGGTTATTGATGGAGCGGTTCACGATGTCGGCATCGGGAGTGCGGAACTGCGTCTTCAGCAGCTGCACGGGTACGGTCTTGTCGCGGAAGGTCACCAAGGCACCGGGGAACACGATGCGTTCGCTGAAGCTCTCCTTGTCGCGCATGCGGATGCTGCTGTACTGGAGGCCCTCCTTCTGCAATTGGTCATAGGTCTCCTTGCGCGTTTTCTCGTCCGGGCTCTCGCTGGGGTCGATGAAGCTGTACTGCACCTTATCGGGTTGCACCACACGCATCTCATCGAGCAGGTCACGGATGGTGCGGGAGAAGCGTTGCAGGTCCGCGGGCAGTTCGCCGGTCAGGTACACCTTCACGTACACCACATCGGGCAGCTCCTCCAGCATCTGCTTGGTGGCCGGGGTCAGGGTGTATCGTTTTTCATTGGTGAGGTCGGCCCGTAACCGCGCGAAGGAGCCGATGAACAGCACCAGGCCCACGATGGCCAGGCCCATCAGGAGTTCAAGCAGGTCTCCGGTGCGTGGACTGCGCTTCTTCATTCTACCAGCGTCGGCTTTGGAGCGCAGTGCGTGTGAGCAGCAGGAAGATGGCGATCGCACCCAGGAAGTAGAGCACATCGCGCAGGTCCACCACACCACGGCTCAGGCTCATGTAATGGTCCTGGATGCCGATGGACTTGATCGGGCCTTCGAGCACACCGAAGGCATCGAAGCTGGCCACCAGGTCGAAGCCCAGGTAGAGGAAGAAGCAGAGGAACACCGCGATCATGAACGCCACCACCTGATTCTCGGTGATGGAGGAGGCGAACACGCCGATGGCCGCGAAGCAGCACGCCAGGAGCAACAAGCCGATGTACGATCCGATGATGCCCCCGGTATCCAGGTTGCCCTTCGGCATCGCCAATTCGTGCAGGCTGTACCAGTAGAGCAGGGTGGGCAGCAAGGCGAAGACCACCAGGATCACCGCAGCGATGTACTTGGCCAACACCAATTGCATCTCGGTGAGGGGCTTGGTGAGGAGCAGTTCGATGGTGCCGGTGCGGCGCTCCTCACTGAAACTGCGCATGGTCACCGCAGGTGCCAGGAAAAGGAAAACCCACGGGGCGATGAAGAAGAGCGGGCTCAGATCGGCATAGCCCGTGTCCAGGATGTTGTTGGGGAACACCCAAAGGAACAGGCCGGTGAGCAGCAGGAACACCACCACCACCACCTGGCCGATCAGGGAGCCCAGGAAGCCCCTTACTTCTTTCACTACCAGAACACGCATGGCGAAAAGCGGGCGCCAAGATAGCGGTGCCGCGGGGGTGTGGCCGCACCGTTGCTCGTGGGGTCGCCCACAGGCCCTTGTCGATCCCCTTGGTTGCCAGGCGGCGCGGTCATCCTCAGCGGAGCCTGGAACGCGATCGACGTGGGTTGGACATCATGTGGCGCAGGGTAAGCTCCGCCTGGTGCCTGTTGGGGCTCACGGACAATATGGCCCCATGGACCGGCTGATGTTGCAGCGAGGTCATGCAGTGGGAACATGTGCCTCGGCCATGGGATGCGAAGACCAACAGGATGTCCAAATGGCGCTTAGAACTCGATCACGGATCTCCTACGTCCACGCACCGGTTTCTTGGGGATCCGGTCCTCATCGGTGTTGCAATAGTTGCGTACGATGAATTTCGAATCGCTCTCGCCCAAGGCTGCGGCCTCGCGCCAACTTTCGCAAGCCTTCTCCTTGTTCTTCAGGGCGTAGTAACAGTCGGCACGGTAGTACAGGGCTTCTTTCAGCGCATCGTCCTTGGCGTCGATCACGCGTGTGAAGGTGTCAATGGCCTTGTCGTACGCTTTGGTCTCGTATTGCAGCACTCCCAGGCTCATCAGGCCATCCGCCATCTCGGGTTTACGAGCCAGGGCAGCCTCGATGTCCACGATGCCCTCCGTTTCCTTGAAGAGCTCGCCTTTCACCACGCCGCGTAGGAAGAGCGCATCGGCATTGTCCGGTCGCAGTTCCAAGGATCTTTCCAGGTCGCGCAGTGCGCCCTCGTTGTTCCGGCCGATGTAGTTGGCACAAGCCCGGTTGTACCAGGCGTCGGGGTCCTTGTCGTCCAGGTCGAGGGCCTTCTCGATGTCGCGCATGGCCTCTTTCACGCGTTGTTCGGTGATGTGTACGGCGGAGCGGCTCACGTACAACCGCGGGTTGTCGGGTTCCACTTTCTCGGCCTTGGTGTAATCCATCAAGGCGCCGTGCAGATCCAGTTGCCGTTGTTTGATATCGCCACGTAGTTTGAACCCGCCGGGGATGCCCGGTTCCAAGGCGAGGGCACTGTCGGCGAACGCCAAGGCCGTGGAAAGTGCGTTGGCACTGTAAGCGGCCTGTGCGTTCTTCAGGTGGTCATCGGCACTGGGCTGTGCCAGGGCGAGGAGGGGGAGGAGCGTTGAGCCGATGAAGAGGGAACGGAACATGGGCCTAAGATCGCACAAAGTGCCAGAGTGGTGCATGCGGATCCGCTGAACCAAGGAGCTGGCCGGATGATCGGGGCCTTAGGGTAGATGGTGTTCACGTGCCACGCTCCAAGCTTCGGCCGGTGCGGCGAAAAGGTCTTTCACCACGGGCCACACCGAGGCGAACACATCGGATACCCGATAGGCCTCCAGGTCGCCCGGGCATTCCCAATGGCTGTACGTGAAGAAGATGCGTGGGTCCTTCACGTCGTGCAGTAGTTCAAGGTGAAGGCAACCGGGAAAGGCGCGGATCCGGGGCTTCCACCCCTCGAAGAGTTCTTGGAAACGGCCCACTTCCTCAGGCCTGAAGGTCATTTTCACGATACGGATGAGCATGGTTCGGAACGGGGTATGGGGGCGGTCCGTCATGTTCGACGAAGGTGCCACGGAGATCAGGGCGGCAATAGTAGGGCAACCCGACCATCCGGCGAAGGCTGTGTGCGTGGGTGCGGTCCGCGACATCACTTCCGCATCAGGGTCATCACCAACGTGGGCAGCAGCAGCAACTCCGCCACGAAGGCGAAGGCCAGGGTCAGGGTGATCAGTACCCCTAGGTAGTACACGCTGGCGAAATCCGAGAGGATCAGTGAAACGAACCCGGAAAGCAACATCAGGCTGGTGACGGTGACGGCCTTGCCTGTGCGCAGGTAGGTGCGTTTGAGGGCGTATGCCGGGGTACGGCCTTGGCGCAGATGGTGGCGCAGCGCGGCCAGCATGTGGATGGTGTCGTCCTCGGCGATCCCGAAGGCGATGCTGAAGATGATGGCGGTGCTCACCTTGAGGTCGATGGCGAGGAAGCCCATTACGCCGCCGATGAGGACCAGCGGCACCAGGTTGGGGATCAACGCTACCAGCACCATGCGCCAGTCGCGGAAGAACCAAAGCATGATCAGGGCGGTGAGCACCACGGCCAGGCCCATGCCGCGTACCAGTTGGGTGCTCAGTGTTTCGTTGTTCCGGTCGATCAGGTAGCCCATCCCGGTCTGCCGCATGCGTATAGGCGAAGGACCATCCGCATCGATATGGGCCTGCAATGCGGCGTTCTTCTGTTTGTGGCGGTGGCCTCCCTCGTCGTGCATGCGCCCTGTCATGCGGGCGTAGCGTCCATCGGCGCTCACCAACCCACCGGTGGCCACCGGCCCCAGCAGGCGCATGCGGGCGGCCAGGCGGGCGCATTGGGCACTGTCGGCGGGCAGCTGGTAATAGGCTCGGTCGCCGCCATTGGAGGCCTTGTTCAGGGCGTACATGATCGTTACGGGCGAAAGGGTGCCGCGTACACCATAGGCCGTGTCCACGTAGTGTTGCACACGTTCGATCCGCCGCAGTACGTCGAGGTCCCATACGGTGCGGGAGCTATCCGTCAGGGTGATCTCCAGTTCGAAGGGGCGGGCACCGCCGAAGGTGTCTTCGAACCAAACGAATCCCTGTTTCACCGGGTCGTTCGCGGGCAGGTCCTCGAGCAGGTAGTTGTTCACTTTGATCCGGGTGATGCCCCAGGTGCCCAACGCCACCACCCCGACAAAGGCGACGAGGATGCGCCGACGGTGGCGGATGGTCCAGGAGAAGAAGGCGGGCATGCGGTGCGACCAGGGCGAGCGATGGATGCTCTTCGGAAGCAGGTGGCGCGGTGGGGTGAGCACCAGTAGCGCGGGCAATAGGGAAAAGGTAAGGGCGAAGGTGAGCAGCACCCCTACGGCGGTGTACAAGCCGAACTCCTGCAGCGGGGGGATGTTGGCCGTGCCCAGCGTGGCGAAACCGATGGCACTGGTGAGGGCCGTGAGGAACGTGGGGAAGCCCACCTCGCCATAGGTGTGTGCAAGGGCACGGACCGGAGTGCTTCCGGTGCGCAGTTCGTCCAGGTAGCATTCGAGCAAATGCACCACATCGCTCATCCCCACCACGAAAAGGATGGTGGGCAGCAACATCGTTAGGATGCCGATCGGCTTTCCAAGCAGGGCCATGAGGGCCACCTGCCAAAGGATGGCCAGCCCCACCACCGCGATGGGCACGACCACGCCCAACCGACTGCGGAAGCCTATCCACAGGAACACGGCGAGCAGCAGGATGGAGCAGGAGAGGAACAGGACCATCTCCCGCACCATGGTGTCGATGTAGTGGTCTTGTCCCACGATCCGTCCTACCATCCGGGTGTCGGCCATGCCGCAATCGGCCAGGGTCGCCTTCACTTGGGCCAGTAGGGTGTCGCACTTGGCTTTGGAAAGGTTGGGCTCTGTGTTCAGCACCACGAGCATGGCCCGGGCGTCATCGGCGAAGAAGTAGTCCTTGATCCGTGGGTCGTTCCAGATGCGTGCGGAATCCAGGCTTAGCAGGGTGTCGTTCCAGAAGCGCAGGTAGGGCACCTCGAACACCCCCAGCGGGGTGATCCGCGGTTCGTTGAGGCGAGTGGGCGAAAGCACTTGGGTCACTCGCGGCAGGCGTGCGAGACGCGCGGCCAGGGTATCCACCTGGGTGAGCAGCCCCGGGTCGAACACGCTCGGTGTACGTTCAATGCCGAAGAGCAGCAGGTCGTTGTCGTGGCCGAATCGGGCGCGGAAACCATGGTATCGGTCCAGCTCGGGGTCGTCGTTCGGGAAGAATTTCTCGAAGTCGTAGTCCACCCGGAGGTCGCGAAGTGCGAACACGGCACCCATGCTCAAGGTGGCCACCACCAGGATCACCGACCATGCATTGCGCCGCGTCAGCAGGCGTTCGAGGCGGTTGGTCGGGGATCCCATCAACAAACGGTGGTCGATCAAGCGGCGCAAAGGTGTACAAGGGCGCTTAATGCGGGGTCTACTTTTGCCGTGTGGGATCACTGAGACGGTTGCGGGCTGCAGGGCTTTTCATCCTGGCCCTCCTCGCCATGCCTACGGTGCGTGCGGGTAAGTTGGAGAAGGCGTTCCAGGCCTTGGAGGTACATGATTACTTCAAGGCGAGAGCGCTCTTCCGGAAGGAGGTGAAGAAGCACCCGGCGGCAGCGTGGTATGGATTGAGCGTGATCCACGGCCGGGCCAATAATCCGTTCTACGACCTGGATTCGGCCTATCAGTTCATCGTATCGGCGGATATGGCGTTCACGGCCGCACCGGACAAGGAGCGGGTGTACATCGGTGGCCTGGGGGTCAGCCATACGAGCATCATGGCCCAACGCGCACATGTGTACGAGCGTGCGTGGGAGGTGGCGCGTGGGCAGAACACCGTGGCGGCGTACCAGGGCTATCTGGATCGTTACCCTTCGGGCCAACGGGCCGAGGAAGCGCGCGCGGTGATGCACCACCTGGCGTTCCAGGAGGCACGGCAGCAGAATACGGCAGAGGCCTATCGGGCTTTCGTGGAACGTTTCCGCGATTCGCGTCAAGTGTACGAGGCGCGCACGCGCATGCTCGATGCCATCTACGAGGAGCAGACCAGCGCACGCAACGTGGCCTCCTACCGCGCGTTCATCGCGGCCTATCCGGACAACCCCAACGTGCGCAAGGCCGAGGACGAGATCTATCGGCTCAGCACCCCGGGTCGGACCATCGCGGAGTACCGCGCGTTCATCAAGGCCGAGCCGCTCAACCATCGCGTACCCGATGCCTGGCGCAGTTTGTACGAGACCTACTCCAAGGACCTCAACGCTGGGACCATCACCCGGTTCATCGCGGAATACCCGGATTATCCGTTCATGGAAGAACTGGTGGACGACTACCGTACCGCCAGTGTGGAACTGCTGCCATTCCGGCGCAATGGGAAGTGGGGCTTCATGGACACCGATGGCACCGAACGGATCAAGGCGGAATACGATTGGGTGGAATCCTTCATCAACGGCCAGGCCATCGTGGGGGTCGGGGAGCGCATGGGGACCATCAATCGGTCGGGGCGTGTGGTGGTGCCGGTGGAGTATGATGAGGTCCGTGAGTTCAATGAAGGCACGGCCGTGGTGGAACGGAATGGCCGTTTCGGTGCGGTGGACCGCGGTGGCGAACTGGTGGTGCCCATGGTGTTCACGGAACTGGGAGATCTCTCCGAAGGGTTGGCCTACGCCGAGGACCATGGAAAACTGGGGTACGTGAACGCGCGTGGAGAAGTGGTGATCGCACCCGTCTACGAGGAGGCCGCAGCCTTCCATCGCGATCGTGCGGTGGTGGGCCATCAGGGTCGGTACGGTGTCATTGGCCGGTCTGGCCAGGTGGTGGTTCCCTTGGAGTATGAGTGGGTCGAAGGCTTCGAACACGGTCCTTCGCGTATGCGCAAGGATGGGCGCACCGGACTGCTCGCCCCACAAGGCACCATCCTGCTGGAGCCGAAGCACGACCATGTGGGGGCGTTCCACGATGGGTTGGCGTTGGTGGTGACCGGCGACCGCTGTGGATATGTGGACACCACCGGCCGGTTCGTGATCGCACAGGACTATGAGGCTGCGCAGGACGTGGCCTCCTGGGGCGATTTCGTCCATGGCCATGCCGAGGTACAGCAAGGGGGCAAGCGAGGCGTTATCGGCACGCGGAACGAAAGGGTCGTGCCCTTTCAATATGTGGATGTCGGAGGCACCAACGGGCCGCTGTTCCCTGTGAAGAAGAAGAGTAAGTGGGGTTTCGTGGACGCTCGGGGCACCATGGTGGTCGAAGCGAAGTACGATCAGGTATGGGATCTCGTTGATGGTCTGGCCCGTGTGGGTGTTGGAGGACTTCTGGGTGCGGTGGATAGTACAGGGAAGGAGGTGGTGCCCGTGTCCAACACGGTCCTGGCCGACGCGCAATATGGTCACCTGGTGGGTGGTACTTCCACCATCGGGGTGTACAATGCCCAAGGCCAACTGGTGATCCCTGCGGAACATGTTTCGATCACCTTGGTGAACGACCGTATCGCCAAGGTCACCAATGGCCAACGGTTCGCCTATCGCCTGCTGGCCGATGGAAGCTACCTCTGGAAGGAGGCGGGCTTCAGCGCTGCCGACCGCTCACCGGAGTAGGGTGACATGCCCCCGCCGGTCCTGGCGGCTGATGCCCGCCGGGCCATGCACATGATGCCGTAGCTTCCAGATGTACACACCATCCTGGACCAGGGTTCCGTTGCACGAGCCGTCCCATCCGGCGTTCGGGTCGGTGGTGCTGTGGATGAGCTCTCCCCAACGGTCGAAGATCTCCAACAGGTAGGTGCCCACCGGGCCGGCCAGTACCGGCAGGAACACATCGTTGATGCCATCGTTGTTCGGCGTGAACGAATTGGGTACGTGGAGGTAGGAACCGCAGTCCGCGGCAGCGACAAGGATGCTGTCGGTGAGGTCCATGCACATGCCCGTGGCATGCACGCTATACCAACCGGGGCTGACGATGGTGCGCAGCGTACCGGTGCTTCCATCGTCCCAGGTGTAGGTGGCCCCAGGGACGGCGGCCACCTGGAGCAGGCCGTAGGTCCCTTCACAGAGGCTGGCATCACCGGTGAGCAGTAGTTCGGTCGACCACGGAACGAAGTGCACGTTCACCGAGTCCTGCACCAGGCAGCCAAGGCTATCCACCGTGGCGATGTACTGGCCCGTGCTGTTCACGGCAAGCGTTGGTCCCACCCCGCCGGTGGACCACGAGACGTTCGTGGCCGGAGCATGAAGCACCACGACATCTCCTGCGCACGCTTGAAGGTCGGGGCCGAGGTCCAATGGATCCACCTGGATGACATCCACCCGAATGGCGTCGTATGCGGGGCATCCGGCCACCAACAGGTCCACCTGATACACGCCTGTTTCGGATACGGTTATCGTAGGTGTGGTGGCACCGGTGTTCCAGAGATAGGTCGCACCATTCACGATCACACCGATCCCGGTCTCGGTCCCCGCGCAGATCGTGCGGTCGTTGCCCAGGTCGAAATCGGCCGGTGAGAACACCTCCACGGCGATGCTATCGCGCGTGACGCAGGTGTTCCGCACGCCTTCCACCCAATAGGTGCCGGGGTCCGCCACCACGCGGGTGGTACTTGTCGACCCGTCGTCCCACGTGAACGTGGTGTTGGGCTCATCCATCGTCAGGAGTAGGGTGGCACCTTCGCAGATGGTGGTGTCGTTGCCCAGGGCTACCACGGGCGGGTCCAGCAGTGTTACCACGGCTTGGTCGGAGGCGGAGCAACCGTTCGTGGTAACGGTCACCGTCACTGCACCGGCAGTGGTCGCGGAGTAGCTGGGGGAGGTGCTGTTGTCGTGCCAGGAGTAGGTGGCACCCGGGGTGGTCGCATCGAATAGGGCGGTGGTGCCTGGGCAAATGCTGCGGTCCGGCCCCAGGTCCACGGTCGGGGTCGGTGTCGTGGTGATCAGGATCGTGTCAGCCACGGAACAGTTTCCCACGTAGGCCACTACGCTGTATGTCCCGGCCTGGCTTACGGTGCGCACGGGCAGGGAGAGGCCATCGTTCCATAGATAGGTGGCACCGTTCACGGTAGCGTTCAATTCGATCGCCTGCCCGTCGCACAGGTTCACATCCGGCCCAAGGTCCAGTTGTTCCGCATCCGCATAGTGCACCACGATGGTGTCGTTCACTGTGCAGCCACTCGCATGGGTGAAGAACAGGGTGTATGTACCTGCGTTGTTGACCAGAAAGGTGGGCGTGGTGGCAACACCGTTCCACGTGCTCACGCCGTTCGGCAGGTCGGTGCCCAGTTCGAGGGTCTCTCCGGGGCACAACGTCACATCAGGCCCCAGAGAGTAGGTGAAGGAGCCAAAGGCCACCAACGTTTGGTCGGTGGTGGAGCACCCGTTCACGCTCACCTGTACGCTATACGTTCCGCTGGTGGTGATCACGAGCGTAGCCGTGGTCGCGCCGGTGTTCCAAGCATAGGTGGCGCCGGGCCACGTGGCATCCAGGGTGGTGCTGGTCTCGCCGTTGCAGAACACGTGGTCGTTGCCCAGGCTGATCTGTGGCAGGTCCTGCAGGGTGATGGCGATCTGGTCCGAAACGCTGCATTGCCCACTGAACACCTCCACGCTGTACACCCCTGCGGTGGTCACCGCGATGGTGGGCGTTGCCGCTCCGGTGTTCCAGAGGTAGGTGGCACCGGGCGTGGTGGCATCCAGGGTCAACACGTCCCCGGCACAGAGGGTGGTATCCGCGCCAAGGTTCACACTTGCTGCCGTGAGCACCGTGATGGTCACCGTATCGGTGGCGGTACACCCATCCAGGCTCACCTCCACGCTGTAGGTTCCCGTGGTGTTGGCGGAGATCACCGGTGTTTGTGCTCCGGTGCTCCAGAGGTAGGTGGCACCGGGCCAAGTGGCATCCAGGAGGATGGATCCCCCCGCACAAAGCGTTCGATCGCCGCCCAGGTCCACCACGGGCATGGGGTGTACCACCACACCAACGGTATCCTGCACACTACAGCTGCCTTGCGTCACTTGCACGGCGTAGGTCCCTGCGTTGCTCACCGCGATCATGGGCGTGGTGGCACCGGTGTTCCAGAGGTAGGAGGCACCGGGCAAGGTGGCGTCCAGGGTGGCGACATCGCCTTGGCATAATACCAGGTCGGCACCAAGGTCCATCGCATTGGGTGTGGCATAGGCGACCATCACCACATCGGTCGCCGAGCAGTTCGCTGCGTTGGTCACCGTAACGGAATAGCTTCCATCCGCCGACACCGTGATGGTGGGCGAGGAGGCACCGGTGCTCCACGCGTAGGACAAGCCCGGTCCGGTGGCATCGAGAACGAGCGTCTCGCCTGGGCAGAGGGTGGTATCGGCACCCAGGTCCACCACAGGGCTGGGCACCACTTGCACGGCGACCGCATCGCCTACCGTGCACATGCCTTGGGTCACCACCACCGAATAGTTGCCCGTAGCATTCACGGTGATGGAGGGTGAGGTTTCGCCGTTGCTCCAGGCATAGGTGGCACCGGGCACGCTGGCATCAAGCACCAGGACCTGCCCTTGGCAGAGCGTGGTGTCGGCCCCCAGGTCCACGGGGGTGGGCGTGGCGAAGGTCACGGTGATCGCATCGGTTCGCGTACAGCCATTGGCGTCGGTGCGCACCAAGGAATAGGTGCCTGAAGTGCTGGCCGTGATGGTGGGGCCAGTGGACCCATCGTTCCAGAGGAAGCTGGCTCCGGCCAACGAGGCATCCAGGGTGTGTGCGGCGCCTGGGCAAAGGGACAGGTCCGGGCCAAGGTCCAGCGGAGCAACGGGCCACGTGCCGATGGTGATGGCATCGGTACGGCTACATGTGCCCGTGGTCACGGTCACCGTATAGCTGCCGGGGCCCACCTCGATGGTGGGAGTGTTCGCCCCTGTGCTCCAGGCGTAGGTGGCCCCCGCTACGGTGGCATCGAGCAAGGTGGTGGCTCCGGGGCAGATGGAACGATCCACGCCCAGGTCAACGGCTGGCAAGGGGTTCACGTTCACCACCACCTCATCGCGGATCACGCATCCGTTCCAGGTCACGTCCACCCAATAGGTCCCAGCGGTTGATACGCCGATGGTATTGGTGGTGGCTCCAGTGCTCCAGGTGTAGGAGGCGCCGGGCACCGTGGTGCCCAGGGTCACCCCTTGGCCCTGGCAGATGCTCAGGTCCGGTCCCAGGTCCACCGTGGGCAGCGTGTGGTTGGTTAGCGTGAAGGAGTCGGATGTGGTGCAGTTGTTCACCGTTACATCCACGGTATAGGTACCGGGTGCTGTGGCCACCAGGGTGGGGCCGGTGGAGCCATCGGACCAGACATAGGAGGCACCGGGGGTGGTGGCATCGAGGGTCACGGAGGTGCCTGGGCATACGATCACGTCCGGTCCCAGGTCCACCACGGGCAATGGGTTGAAGGTGACCTGTGCCGTGTCGGTGCCGTCGCATCCGTTCACGGTCACCACCACCGATGGGGCGGCATCGCTGGTCACCGCCAGCGTCGGCAGGCTGCTGCCATCGCTCCAGGTATAGGTGGCGCCGGGGGTGGTGGCATCGAGGGTCACGGTCTGGCCGACGCACGACACCACGTCGGGTCCCAGGTCCACCACGGGGTTCGGGGTATAGGTCACATCCACGGCGTCCGATGTGGAGCAGTTGTTCACGGTCACCTGCACCCCATAGGTGCCGGGTCCGGAAACCGTGTAGGTGGGTGTATGCGTGCCATCCAGCCAGGTGTAGGTGGCCCCGGGCGTGGTGGCGGAGAGCACCTGCGTATCCCCATCGCACAAGGTCAGGTCCGGCCCCAGGTCCACCACGGGCAATGGGTTGTAGTTCACCGTGATCGCATCGGTGGCCGAGCAGTTGTTGGCAGTTACGGTAACGCTATACGTGCCCGGGGCGCTCACTACCATGCCGGAGGCCACCGACCCATCGTTCCACACGTAGGTGCCACCGGGTACCGCAGCATCCAGCACCAAGTTCTGCCCATTGCAAAGGGTGGCATTGGGCCCCAGGTCGAAAGCAGGCAGCGGTGTTACGATCACATCCACCTGGTCTCGCAGGCGTATGGTGCCCGAGATGCTGATGTCATCCACGCCGAGGTCGTTGCCCACACCATGGCCACTGGCGATCACCAAGCAGATGGTGGCACTGGTCTGGGTGGGGCCGCTGGTCCAGGTGTTGACGAAGGTGTTCCAGGTGGCCTGTGCTCCGGTCTGCATCCACAGCCCTTGCTGCACGCCATCCACGGACCAGTCCACCAGCGGTGGCCCTTGGGAGGCCAGGCTCATCAGCCGAACGCTCAAGGTGTAGGTCTGTCCGGGGCAAACATCGATGGTCTGGCACCAGGGTGTCCAGCCCGCATGCATCCAGCCGGCGTTGGCCATCAAGAATGCGCCATTGCCGGTCCCCAAGAGCTGGGGGTGGTGGGAGGCCGCATTGGTGCCGATCCAATAGGTGCCATCCGTGGTGATGTTGCTGTTGTACGTGAATGGAGTGGAGAACCCGTTGTTGCCACCGCTGAAGTTCCCATTGGTCACCAGCTCGCCGGACGGATAGCTGGGTTCCCCCCAGTAGGTGCCTGCAGCACCCACGGTGATCGAGGGTGTGGTCGCCCCGGTGCTCCACAAGTAGTTCGGAAAACCGCTCGGGGCGGTCAGTGTCACCGTTTGCCCTTGGCAAATGGTCTGGTCCGCACCCAGGTCAATGGAGCACGGTTGGGCGATCACGCCAACGGCCCATGGCAAGAAGCTGAGGGCCAGCAGGTATGGTCGGATCTTCCGCAACTGTACTCGAGGGCGAAACCACACGGCCCAAAGATCGGGCCAATATCATGTTCGGACATTCACCTGGCGGAGAACGTTGCTCACGATAGAATGAACACCCGGTTCCACTCTTCGAGCCTGATCTCGTCCACGCGATCGAAGAGCGTAAGGCTCAGGTCATGAACGGCTTGGCATCTTCGTTCGCTGATCGGGTCATAGGCCACGGTATTGAAGCACACCAGGCCATCCGGGGCACAGCGTTCGCGCAAGCCACGCAGGAACGCTTTGGAGTCCACCCCGCGGGCGAGGTCCAGGTCGGCGAAAAGGTCCACCACCACCAGCTGGAACCGTTCCTTCAAGGCATGGAGCTGAATGGTGGCGTCGCCTTCCAAAACGTGCAGGTCGCGGTGTCGGTCCAGGTCGAAGTGGGTGCGGGCCAGATGCACCATCGTGGGGTCCAGTTCCAGGGCGGTGATGGGGGCTGCGATACCCAGCTCGTCCCGCAGGATGGCCGGCACACTGCCACCACCCAGCCCAAGAAGCAGCACCTGTCGGGGGGGGCGCTCCTTCAGCCGCAATTGGGCGAACACCTCTTGCCACACCCGGTGCAGCGCACCGAAGCTCTGGTTCCCGTTCGGTGAATTGAGCACCTTGCTTCCCGCCTCCCACCGCACGGAGAGCTCGCCATGCCGACCTGTGGCACGTGCTTCCATCAGAGGCCACAGGATGCTCAATGCTCGTCGCCACATGAGGCAAAGGTGCGAAAGGCCATGGCGGGTCGCGCGCTTCGCCGGTCGATCGGCCTCCACATCCATGCGGTGACCGTGCTGTCAAGGACCGATCGCCAGGTGTGCCGGGCGCGGCACCACCTGGTCCGAGCGGTGTATTTTCGCGGTCCGTTTGACCGCCGTTACTCGATACAAGTTGCGCAAGCTGGCCAAGTACACCTTGGTCACCGTTGCGGTGGCCTCGGCCTTCATCCTTTATAGCGGTGGTACACTCGACCTGCAGCTGGGTGCATGGGCGCTGTTGGGGCTGTGGACCGGGGTGTTGGAAGAATACCTCCTGGGGCGGCGCTTCCGCCAGCTGGCCATACCGCTCCAGTTCCTGGGCAAGGTGCTGTTGGTCAACGTGCTCACCATCGCCCTGATCGTGCTGGCGTTCAAGTTCAACGGGGAACGATTCAACTGGTTCGCATACGACCGGCCGGACAAGATGCAGCAGATCTTCCTGATGCGGCAGCTGTACCAATTGATGCTCCGTGTCGCTTTGATCACCTCGATCGCCATCCTGGTGGTGCAAGTGGAGGAGTTCATGGGTCGCCGCATGTTCGTCGGTTTCATCTTTGGCCGCTACGAGCGCCCCGTGGCCGAGGAGCGCGTGGTGCTTACCCTGGACCTGGTAGGTTCCACGGGTCTGGCCGAGCGCATGGGCGATCTGCGGTACTTCAGGTTCATCAACACCACGTATTCGCTGATGACCGATGCCGTATTGCATAACGAGGCCGAGATCCACAAGTACGTGGGGGATGAGGTGATCTTCACCTGGCCGATGAAGGTGGGCGTACACGATGAGAACTGCCTGGACCTCTTCTTCGATATCGAAGAGCGGATCGCCCAACATGCTGGAACGCTGAAGGGGGAGTTCGGTGTGGTGCCCAGCTTCCGTGCGGCGTTGCACGGAGGAAGGGTGATCTCGGCCCAGATCGGTCACACCAAACGATCGGTGGAACTGAGCGGCGATGTGATGAATAGCGTTTCGCGCATGTTGGGTGTGGCCAAGGACCTGAAGGTGGATCTGCTCATCTCCAGCGAGCTGCTTGAACGGATCCCCAACGTCAAGGAGCGCTTCAGCATCGGTCCGGAGATGGTGGCACCGGTGAAGGGCCGGAAGCGCGAGGTACGCGTACACGAGGTGGGCCGTTCTCGGAAGAGCGCATGAGCCAGCACGTTGCCTTCGCCCTGCTGCTCGGCCTGCTGATCCCGGGCTGGGGGCAGGGCCAGTGCACGGTACCGTTCATCAGCTCGCTGGATCGCCTGATGCTCTTTCACGATGGCCGGTTCGTGGAGGTGGATCCCCGACCTCCGCAGCGGATGTGCCCGCGGAGCAGCGGGGTCTTCTTCGTGGATCATCAAGGCCGACTTTGTGTGTACGACATCCACGCACCGGGCACCAACGTGGTCGCCACACATGCCGATGAGGTGCAGGCCAGTGGTGATCAAGTGGCATGGCGCGTGGCCGATACCTTGATGACCCTTCGGGGGGCCACACCCGTGGTTCTTTCCACCGGTGTGGTCCGTTTCCAGGTGTCGGACAGCTTAGTGGTCTTCGTGGACACCATGGCGCATGAACTGGCCACGAGCTGGCGCGGGCAACGTATCCCGTTGGCCACAGTGGCACCCGGTACCACAGGGCCGCAATGGGTCCAAGGGGCCAATACCGTCACGTTCTTCGATCACTCGCAACGCCGTTCTTCGTTCTTCCACCACGGCGCCGAACGCACGCTGGCCCCGCACACCGATGTGGGGTCCGCGGTGAACGGGAACGACATCGTTGGCTATTGGGATGAAGCGAACGGGGCCTTCATGGGCCAGTGGAACGATGCTACGGTGCGCCTTTCGGGCATGAGACCGGTGAGCGCGCAGGCCGGTGATGGTCTGCTGGCATTCGTGGATGGGACATGGCGGTTGAAGGCCTGGCGTGGTGCCGAAGCGGTGCTGCTGACCGACGGCATGCCAACCCAGTACTGGGTGCAGGATAGGGTGCTTCTGTACCTATGGCAGGAGCGCCTCATGCTCTGGAGCGCGAACGGCCCCGTGGCGGTGGCCGATCATGTGCCCGAACGATGGGTGGTCTCCGGGGATCGGGTGGTGTACCTCGACCTGAACCGCGAGCTTCACGAGGTTCGAACGGATGGAACGCGCAAACACCTGGTGCGCGAACCGGGCATCACCCGGTTCGCCGTGAATGGCGATGCGGTGGTGCACGACAGCCCCGCAGGTGGCACGGTGGTGGTGTGCGAAGGCCATCGCTACAGCTACTGAGCCGCAGCACCGTCGGCCTCCATGGTCCATAGCTCAATGGACTGCCGTCGTCCCTTCAGTTCCGTGCTGCCGATCCGGCGCATCGTACCCATGCTTGGAGCACCGAGCAAGGCCACCAGCTCACCGGAGATCAGGTTGTCCACACCGTGTTTGTTGCACAGGTTCTGGATATGGGCGGCGGTGTTCACCACGTCCCCGCTATAGATCCGTTCCTTCTTCACCAGGCCCACTTCGCCAGTGGTCACTGGCCCGGCATGGAAACCGGCCTTGAACACGGGCACCAGCCCATACCGAGCGAGGTAATGAGGGGTCCTGGCTTTCAGTTTGCCACGGATGTGCAGGAAACACCGGATGCATCGCTGTTTGCCGATGCCTCGCCGAAGGGGCCAGCTCACGCTGATCTCGTCACCCACATATTGATAGATCTCGCCCCGGGAGTACAGGATAGGGTCCGTGATATCGGCGAATAGCTCGTTGAGCAGCTCGAAGTAGCGGGTGTGCCCAAGGCGTTCCGCGATGGATGTGGACGAACGCATATCCAGGAACATGAAGATGCGCTCTTCCTGGCGGGGGCGGTGGTAGAACCCCGAGAGGTAGCTGATGCCGCCGTCGCCGTATTGATCGTTCAGGCGGACCATCAACATGGTGCCGCCCATCACCAGCAGCCAATAGCCGTAGTTGCTCAGGAAGTGGTAATACAGGATCCGTGTCGTGATGTCGTCGGTGGTGGGGCCCAAGGCCCAACGTGCGCCCTCGAGGACCAACACGACCACCAACAGGAGCAGTGCCATTTGGCCGACAGCGCGGAAGTACGGCCACCGCCTCCAGCGATCGCGCAAGGTGAAGACGTACAGGCCCCCTCCGAACAGGCCGGCAAGCAGTGTCGTGGGAAGGCGCTCCGCCAGGCGGTCGAGGAGCTGGCTGTCCGCACCGTTGATCAACAAGGTGGCATGCTCGAACACCGCAGCCACGCACGCCATGACCATCCACGCCAGTGTGATCCGCACGACCCGTCGGGAACGAACGCGCAAGGGAGAGATCCGCTCGGAGACCACGGCCGCGAAATTAGGATCGCCGGACCTTGGGGGATGACGCCCAGGTCAAGCGTTGGTTACCGTGGTGTTACGGTTTCGACGCATCGCCATCGGCAGGATCACGAGGTAGTATACCGCGAGCAGGGCAAGGCCACTGAGGAAGAACCCACGGGCCAGACCATGCCCCCGTTCATCGAAGAAGAAGTCGCCGATCATCCAGGTGCTGTTCGCCAGGATCCAGAGGATAACGGCGATGGCGTGGATCAGCTCGCGGCGGTCGGCACGGCACTGCCAAGCGATGAAGCAGGCCATCAGGATGGTCGGAGTCACCATCATCAGACCGGTGATCCGGTACTCCATCAGCCAGGCCAGGTCCTTCACCAGCCACAAGGCGATATGCAGGTTCTCGTTCACGCGGATGCCGGGCAGCCTGATCATCAACAGTGGGTTTGGGGCAAAAGTGCGCAAGGAGGCCGTCCACCAGGTGGTCGTCGCCCTAATTTCACCCCATGATCCGCTGGGGTGGGCTGATAGCGCTCTTGGGCTGGGCCCTTTTTCCCATGGCCGCCCATGGCTTCCATATCCACTTGCATGGCATCGTCACGGAGCATTTCAGTGGCGATGCGATCAAAGGGGTGCAGGTGCGTTTGGTGAAGGACAGCGTGGACCGCGAGACGGTGATCACGGGGAATAACGGGAAGTACGAGTTGTATCTGGAGCGCGGATACGACTACCAGATCTGGTTCCACCGCGCCGACCTGGTCACCAAACATGTGAACATTGATGCACGCAAAGTGCCGCTTTTTCCGGATGTGCCGTTCTACGACATGGATCTGCAAATGACCATGTTCACCTGGATCGATGGTTTCGATCTGGAACTGTACATGCTGCCTGTGGCCCGTGCCGAATACAAGCAGAGCGTTCGGAACTTGAGTTGGGATGTGGATTACACCAAGGGCTTCCAGGCCAGGTCGCAACGGTTGATGGTCCACTACGAGCGAGAGCTTGCCGTGCGCCAACGGAGAACATCGGGCAAGGCGACCACCGGTCAACGCACACGTCGTAAGCGCGAGGCGAAGTTCTAAGAGCTTGTTCGGGATCTCCTGAACGAAGGACCCCGAGGCTATTTATTGTCAGGCACAGCCTAATGGGTACCTCGAAGAACCTCGTTCCGGCGGCGTTCATGAGAAAGTAGCAGAGCGGTCATCGCTTGCTCTCATTCGCCCATACTTTGTTGCTCCTCAGTCGGATACTTCGATCCAGTATCCTCTCTTCGGAGCGCCTCGTCTGGACGAATGATAGCGGCGCGCGCCATCCGTTCGAGGTTCTTCGAGGCACCCTAATGATCATCGCGTAGCGGTGTCTATAGGATCATTCTTAG
>SSGN01000098.1 GCA_008016945.1 Flavobacteriales bacterium | reverse complement strand
CGCCACCGTCGAGTTGCCAGTGTTTGCCACGGTTGCCGAGGCAATGGCTTCAACCGGAGCCGACGTCTCTGTTGCGTTCGTGCCGCCGGCGTTCACCAAGGACGCCGCAATCGAGGCCATCGACGCTGGCATCGGCCTGCTCGTTATTATCACCGAGGGTGTGCCCGTCAAGGACTCCGCCGAACTCTGGGCACACGCCCAGGCCACCGGCAACAAGACCCGCATCATCGGGCCGAACTGCCCCGGCATCATTACGCCGGGCGAGGCTCTCGCGGGCATCACCCCCGCCACGATCACCGGCAAGGGGCCGATCGGCCTCGTCTCGAAGTCGGGCACGCTGACCTACCAGATGATGTTTGAGCTGCGCGATCTCGGCTTCTCAACCGCCATCGGGATCGGCGGAGACCCGGTCATCGGAACGACCCACATCGACGCGCTTGCCGCGTTCGAGGCTGATCCCGAGACCAAGGCCATTGTCATGATCGGTGAGATCGGTGGCGACCTGGAGATCCGTGCGGCCAAATGGATCAAGGAGAACTGCAAGAAACCCGTGATCGGCTTCATCGCCGGCGAGACCGCGCCGAAAGGTCGCACCATGGGCCACGCCGGCGCCATCGTTTCCGGCGCCGACGAGAGCGCGGCGGCCAAGAAGAAGGTGATGCGCGAGAGCGGGATCCACGTGGTGGACAGCCCGGCCGCCATCGGCGCCAAGGTGAAGGAGGTGCTGGGCTGATACCCTGAGCGTACGGCAAGGGAAGGGGGCTGTGCGCAGCGTTGGCCCCCCGGCTCGACCTCTGCTGGTGTTGCACCACACGCCCCGGTGAAGTATGCGGGGCACCTGTATCTTCGCCCGCATGGCACTCCTACAAGACAAAGTCGCCCTGGTCACCGGCGGAACGCGCGGTATCGGCAAAGGCATCGTGGAACGTTTCCTGGAAGAAGGCGCAGACGTGGCCTTCACCTACGTGAGCAGCCCGGACAGGGCCAACGCCGTGGCGGCCGAGCTGGCCGCGAAGACCGGCCGCAAGGTGCTCGCCATCCAGAGCGATGCCGGCGACTTCAACGCCGCCCAGGCCACGGTGGACAAGGTGGTGGCCGAATGGGGCAAGCTCGACATCCTGGTGAACAACGCCGGGATCACGAAGGACCAGTTGCTCATGCGCATGAGCGAGGCCGACTTCGATGCGGTGATGAACACCAACATGAAGAGCGTGTTCAACATGACCAAAGCCGTGTTGCGCACCATGCTGAAGCAACGCAGCGGGAGCATCATCAACATGAGCAGCGTGGTGGGCGTGCAAGGCAATGCCGGACAGGCCAACTACGCCGCCAGCAAGGCCGCCATCCTGGGGTTCACCAAGAGCGTGGCCAAGGAACTGGGCAGCCGCAACATCCGCAGCAACGCCATCGCCCCAGGCTTCATCGAAACGGAGATGACCGGCGCCCTGGACCCCAAGGTGGTGGAAGGCTGGCGCGAAGGCATCCCGCTGAAACGTGGTGGCACCCCCGCCGATGTGGCCAACGCCTGCGTGTTCCTGGGCAGCGACCTCAGCGCCTACATCACCGGGCAGACCCTGAGCGTGTGCGGTGGCATGTTGTCCTGAACCGGGCCTTGGGCCCATGGTCGTTCGGCACCGGTCCGCGCCGTAATCGCTGGGGGCCGCGCAGGATCGATCACGAACGGGCCATCACGCCATGAACCTGACCACGACCCATAGCCTTTGGCTGGCACCATTATGCCTGCTGCTCGGCATCGGACTCGCCTGGTGGCTGTATCGTCGTACACGGGAAGGTGAAGGACCATCGCGCGAACTCACCCTGGTACTGGCCGCATGCCGTGCGTTGGCGGTGGCCCTGATCGCGTTCTTCCTGCTGGAGCCCATGGTGCGGATCCTGGTGCGCGAGGTGCGTAAGCCGGTGGTGGTCCTGCTGCACGATGGCTCCGCCTCGCTGTTGGCAGCAGGCGATACCGCCACTCTTCGTAACCGCTATCCGCAAGAGCTGCAAGAGCTGCAAGAAAAGCTCGGCGAACGCTTCGATGTGCGCACCCTCACCTACGGCGAAACGGTGGTCGAGGGGCACTCCTTCGCACAGACCGACGCCCTGACCAATGTGGACGGTGCCTTGCGCGAGGTGTACGACCGCTTCAACGGCGCGGACCTGGGTGCGGTGATCATCGATGGCGACGGCATCTACAACCGCGGCCGCGACCCACGCAGCATCGCGGACAAGCTGGGAGTCCCCGTGTTCGCCATAGCACTGGGCGACACCACCGTACGGCCCGATCTGGTGTTGCGCGGCGTGGAGCACAACCGCATCGGCTACCTGGGGAACGAACTTCCGCTCCTGGTGAAGGTGGAAGGGCGGAGGATGGCCGGCACCAGCGCCCGGATCTCCATCCTACAGGAAGGCAAAGAGGTGGCCAGCAAGGAAACGACCTTGAACGGCCGATCGGCATTCGTTGAGTTGCCATTCACCGTGAAACCGGAACGTGCGGGGATGATACGGTACACCGTGTTAGTGCGCCCCGTGCCGGGTGAGGCCACTGAGTTGAACAACCGGATCGACGTCCTCATCGACGTGTTGGACGACCGCCAGAAGATCCTCCTGCTCGGTGCCGCGCCCCATCCGGACCTCGGTGCATTGCGCCAGGCCCTGGCCGGGCTGGAAGGCTACGAGACCGAACTGGCCTTCGCCGCCGACTTCGCGGGCGATGCCTCCCGTTACGACCTGCTGATCCTGCACGGCCTACCATCGCAGAAGCACGGCATCCAACCCCTGTTCAAGAAGGCCGATGCCGCCGGTGTGCCCATCTGCTACATACTCACCAACGGAACGGACTTCGGTGGGTTCAACACGCGTGGGGCCGGGGTGCAGGTGACCTCGTCCCGGGGCAACGCCACCGACGCACAAGCCACCCTGAACAAGGACTTCACCTACTTCACCCTCGACGCGGACCAGGCCCGTGCCTTGGAGCGTTTCCCGCCGCTACAGGTGCCCTTCGGCCAGTTCGAACTGGGGCGATCGGCCACCGCACTGGCCACCCAGCGCATCGGCATGGTACAAACCCCGTACCCGCTGATCGCCCTCGCCCAACAGCAGGAACGGCGCTCGGCGGTGATCGCCGGGGAAGGCCTCTGGCGCTGGCGTATCAACGACCTCCAGCAACAGGGCGACCATGCCCGTTTCGACCGGCTGGTACACAAACTGGTACAGTTCCTCGCGCTCAAGGTGAACAAGGAGCGCTTCCGCGTGGCACATCCCCCCCGTACGTCCGAGAACGAACGGGTGGTCTTCACGGCCGAATCGTACAACGCCACGTTCGAACCCGTGAACACGGCCGAGGTGTCCCTGGTATTGAAGGATGAAGCGGGCCTCGACCACCAATATGCGTTCAGCCCCAGTGGTTCCAGCTACCGTGCCGATCTGGGGCGGCTGCCGGCAGGCGTGTACACCTGGAAGGCCCGGACCCGGATCGATGGTGTGGAACACACGGTCACCGGCGAGCTCCATGTGGAAGCCCAGGTGGCGGAACAACTCTCCACCGTGGCCGATCATGGGGTATGGCACGATATGGCGGCGCGCACCGATGGACTGGTGGTGGCACCGGGTGGCACCGACGCCATCGCACAAGCCCTCGAAGCAAGGCCGGGTCTGGTGGCACGATCCTATGCGCACCCCAGCTACAGTGACCTCATCGGTCTCCGCTGGCTCTTCTTCGTGATCCTTGGCCTGCTCACCTGTGAGTGGGTCTTGCGCCGCAGGAATGGACAATACTGACCCCATGGAACACGATGCGAGGAAACGGTCCTGGCGAAAGTGGATCACCGGGGCCACCCTCGGCATTCTGTTCGTTTGTCTCGGCTGGGCCTGTCGCAAACCGTTGCTGCAAGGTCTGGGAGCATTCCTGATCGAAGAGGACGCCCCCGGCCATGCCGATGCCATATACGTGCTGGGAGGCGCCCCGTTCGACCGTGGCACACACGCCGCCGAACTACTGGCCCACGGCACCGCACCGATCGCCTTTACCACCGGATCCAACCACTCGTCCATCCTGAAAGCCGAAGGACGCTTAGTGACCGAGGCCGAGGTGACCCGTTCGGCGGCGCTACGTTCCGGTGCCGACCCTCGGCGGGTATTGCCGTACCCTTACGGTACAAGCACCTTCGAAGAAGCCAAAGGGGTACTTCACCACGCCCGGCAGAACCAGCTGGACACCATCCTGGTGCTCACCACCGACTTCCATACCAGACGAGTGGGGCAGGTATTCCGGAAGCGCTTCCGGGGCAGTGGCATCCATGTGCTGGTGGCCAGCGCCCCGGCGAGCGAGTACGACCCCGTGTACTGGTGGACCAGCGAACAAGGCTTGTTGATGGTGAACAACGAGTACGTGAAGACGTTGTTCTACGCGCTCAAGTATTAACCCATTCCGTGCTCCGACCCGGCAAAGGCCGGTCCGTAACATTCGCCCATGGGCTGCCGGTTGAGCCAGGAGGGCGTGGAACGCAGGGAGTGATCCCATTGGGGCAAGCTATATCGGCCGAAGATGCCCGGCTGTTCTTTCAAAGGCCGATACGAGGGACCAGTTGCAAGACGTGTGTACGGAATAGGTCTCTCGAAGAAGGCATGCGAAGAATGAGCATGCGGATCTGCTGGTATAGGAGATTCAAATGGTTGAAGCGGCCGAGCACAGACAAGCGCGCGTGCCATCCCCTGCGTTCATGGGCCATCTCCGACCTGCTTCTGTCCGCCTCGCGGGGATTGCGACTTGGAGTCAGGCCCACAATGCAGTGCGATGGTCTGGATCAACGAGCCACGACCATCCGAGCCGGTGCAGCACCTGTGGCGCCGTCGACAAGAAGCAAGTACGAACCATTGGGTAGATCGAGCGCAAGGAACTGAGCAGCCCCTCCTTGCCCCTGCACCTTGGCCACCGTTCGCCCCAAAGCATCGATCACCGCGATGCGCCGGATGGCATACGCGGGCCCACCGCGCACGGTGAATGCCCCTTGATTGGGGTTCGGGAAAACACCGAACGGTGCATGCGTTCGCTCGGGAACGTGGACCGCCGTCAGGCAGAACTCCGCCGCGTACTGGTCTCCGTACTGTCCATCGCTCTCCGCATGGACCACACCCATCGTATCCCGGATCACAAGGCCTCCCTCGCCATCCGCACAACAGATGCCATTGCCGAAGGCATCGGTGATGATGAAGGTGTAGCAGTCGTTCGTAAGGCAGAAGGCCACGCTATCCGTATCGCCGTTATGTCCATCGGAATACGGACCGCCGCTATACAGCATGGTGGAATCGGAGGACAGGAGCTTCCACCGCACATCCGACCCGAAATCGTCCAGCGTAAGGATCAGGCTCACCAGACCACCCGGAGCGCTTGTATAGAATTCGTGGGTCCAGGCATCGTTCTCCGGCACTTCGTCGGATAAGCCGTTCGGTGCGGTCACCCTTACCACCAACGTGTTACTCCCTGGATCGGCCGCGATACGCGCCAGTTCCACCGTGGTGGTCTGTCCGCTTTGAAGGCTTCCGGCCCAAGGCTGGGTGAGCACGGTACCCGCGTTCACACTGTACTCGATCGTAGCGCTGGTCAGCACCTGCTGTCCATTGTTCTTTAGCGTGATCACGGGAGCTACGCTGTCCACCCCACAGGCCAAGGCGGGAATGTTCTGGATGGAGGTGATGGCTGCATCCTCGGAAACCCCTCCTGGAGCTTCGTCGCCAACGGTAGAACCACACCGGCCGGCATATGGCCGATGCACCTCCGCTGCTTCATGGACACCAGCCATGGCGGGCCATGCCGCCCACCACATGATCGGGGTCAGGAACAAAGCCAGTGTGGATGGTCTCGGCATGGAGAAGGGATCAGGGTCGGGAAGATAGCGGTTTCACAAGTCTGGTATTGCCACGAACGCGCGAAGCCCTTGCACCGGGCAAGGGCTTCGCTACCATCCGTAGGAGGATCAATTATCGTCGTTGCCCAGATTCACCCCGATGGTCAGACCATAGCTCATGTACTTCGAGTTCACGTCGCTGAGCGTCGGGTTGTCCTTGAAGGCACGGGTAAGGCCGAAGCTCGCCATGGGAGAGAGGGTGAAAAGGCCCATGTCGAAACCCACGCCCGCTTCCAAGTTCCACAGCCCACTGTTGAAGTCGCCCTTATCCCAGCTGATCTTGTCGTCGCGGAGATCGGAGCTCATCAACACATCGAAGCTTGGTCCTACCATCAGTCGGATATCGAACTGGTAGGTATCGAGGACACGATAGCCGAGCAGGGTGCGCAACTTCAGGTTGGTGTTCACCAGATCGTCCTCGTACTGGATGGAGCCAGAGCTGCCGTTGGGCGTGGACACGGTCTGGGTGATGGCGGTGACACTTCGGCCCAGGAAGGCACCCGGTTGAAAGAACAGCTTATCCCCGAAGCGGGCATCGAGGCCCACCTGCCAGCCCAACTGTGCCTTGTAATTGTAACCGTCGGGAGCTTGGGTGAGGCTTTGGAACGTTAGGCCAGCCTGTGGGTTCAACTGCACTTGTGCGGTGGCCGCCAACGAGCTCAACAAGGTGAGCGTGATCAGTGTCTTTTTCATGGTCATCGGGACTATCAGTATCCTATGGCTTTCAATCGGCGTGCCAAATTATACCATGGCCCCAGCCTTGGGCCGATCCGAACGGCTGTTAATATTGAGCCTCCGCAATACACCACCCATGGAACATACCCTCCGTAGCCTTTCGCTGACCACCATTTCGCTCCTTTCGGCCAGCATCACCCTGGCACAGGAATGCAGCGATGGCCGGTACCGCACACAGATGTTCAACGAGGTGAGCGTGACCTCGACCGTCCCGTTCGGGAATAACACGGCGGTCACGGGTGGTGCACAGACCTTGTACATGGATGTCTACGAACCCGTGGGCGACGAACTGAGCACTCGCCCGGTGGTCCTCGTGGCCTTCGGAGGATCCTTCGTCGGCGGCTCCCGTGCCGATGTGGCGCCCATTTGCCGCGCTTTCGCACAACGCGGCTTCGTGGCCGTGGCCCCCGACTACAGGATCGGTTTCTTCCTTCCCAACGAACTGGCCACCACCATGGCAGTGCTTCGCGGGGCGCACGACATGAAAGCCTGCGTTCGCTTCCTCCGGAACTCGGTGGAGCAAGGGGAGAACCCCTATGCCATCGACCCGGAGCGGATCCTCATCGGCGGGGTATCGGCAGGCGCGATCAGCGCACTGCACGCCGCCTACTTGGACGATGAAAGCGAATGGCCCTCGGTGCTTGCCAGCCAGTACGCCACGCTCGGTGGGATCGAAGGCAACAGCGGAACCCCGGGCGTTCCCAACGACGTGCTCGGGGTGTTCAGCTTCAGTGGTGCCTTGGGCGATACCACCTGGATAGCGCCCGACGACGTACCCGTTTGCAGCGTCCATGAAGTGGGGGATGACGTGGTACCCTATTACACCCAGGAGGTGAACGTGTTCGGTTTCCCCACTGGGCTTATCGCTTCCGGGAGTCATGACATCCATGCGCGAACCACGGCCTTGGGGTTGTCGAACTGCCTGCTGAGCTATCCTGGGACCGGGCATGTCGGCTATTTCACCACGGACCTGGAAAACTCCATGGCGTTCGTGCTGGACTTCTGTGCCGACCTGGTCTGTGGAGCCGAGGTGGCCTGCGGCAATGTGGTGGCCACCGTTACCGGAGTGGAACACGGAGAAGTGCTCCGGTGCTACCCGAATCCCGCCCACGACGTCCTTTGGATCGATGGTGCCGATGGCGCCTGGGTACGGTTGGTGAACAGTGCTGGACAGACCGTACTGCGCACACGGATCAGCACCGACCACCATGCGCTGGAACTCGGCGGGTTGCCGGAAGGCGTGTACATCATGCATGCCGAAGGATGGTCGCCACGGCTCGTAGCGATCGTGCGATGATGCACTGAAGCGTTCATTCTCCATGCGGGTGGCGGTATTCGGGGCAGGTGCGGGAGGTTTCTTCGCGGCGATCAGTGCCGCACGTCATCATCCGGCTGCGGAGGTCACGCTCTATGAGAAGAGCGACAAGGTGCTCTCGAAGGTCCGGATCAGCGGAGGCGGCCGTTGCAATGTGACACACGACCAACGTGACCCGCGCCGACTGAGCAAGCACTACCCGCGAGGCGAGCGATTCTTGCGCAAAGCGTTCGAGCGATTCGCGGTGGAGGACACCATCGCCTGGTTCGCCGCCGAGGGTGTATCCCTGCGCACCGAGAGCGATGGACGCATGTTCCCGGCAACCAACGACTCGGCCACCATTGTTCATGCGCTGCAGGAGGCCGCACGCCGCGCGGGTGTTGTCGTGCGCCTTCGTACGGGCATCCAAGGCCTCACCCGAACGGGGAACGGGTTCACCATAACGAACCATGGCCCCCCCATCCACGCCGACCGCGTGATCGTGAGCACGGGCGGACATCCCCAGGTGACATCCTATGCCTGGTTGCAAGCGCTGGGCCACACGATCGTGGAGCCCGTGCCCTCGCTCTTCACCTTCAACATCCCCAACGACCCCATTCGGGACCTGATGGGCGTGGCCCTGCCCGCACGGGTACGTATCGCCGGCACGGACCTGGAGAGCACAGGGCCGGTCCTGATCACCCATTGGGGGCTGAGCGGCCCGGCGATCCTCAGGCTGAGCGCATGGGGCGCAAGGCTATTGCATGCGCGTGACTACCAGTTCGTGGTACAGGTGAATTGGCTCGAAGGCCGGAGCGAGGAAGAGGTACGCCGCTTGTTCGCTGAAGAAGCCGAGGCGCTGGACCGGAAACAGGCCCACAACGCCGACCCGTTCCACTTGCCCAAACGGTTCTGGGATCACCAGCTGCACAAAGCCGGGATCGCACCGGACACACCCTGGGGCGCGGTGAGGAAGAAGGAACGGAACCGGCTGATCGACCTGCTCACCAACGACCGTTACGAGGTGAAGGGAAAGACCACCTTCAAAGAGGAGTTCGTAACGGCGGGAGGCGTGGCCCTCGACGAGGTGGATCCGCTCACCATGCAGAGCAGGCGCTGCCCAGGGCTATACTTCGCCGGCGAGGTGTTGGACATCGACGGTATCACCGGTGGGTTCAACTTCCAAGCCGCATGGACCACGGGCCATATCGCCGGGCGGTCGATAGCGTGACAAAACCGTTCATCAGCGCACCACGCGGTGCACCGAACGCGCGCCATCGTCCAGCACGATGATGTACGCACCTGCGGGCAGATCGAATGGGATCGTGCCCGTTCCAGCGCGTAGGGTCGTTGTCCGGACCAAGGTTCCCATGGCGTTGTATACGTTCAACGTAGCTTTTCCGCTCCGTCCCATGCGGTCATACCGGATCACGTCATCATCCAACCAGGCCCTGGTGGTGGCGGCCTGGTGATCCTCCATCGAAGCGGTGGGACCCCAGATCCGATACACCCATTCCGGATGGTCGATGTATGGGTTACGATTGTGCTGCAAACCGCCGTAGATCGCATTGTTGCGATCCACCTCCTTCTGGCTTACCGGATCGGCCTGGTGCCAGGCCAGCAACAAGCTCTCCACCCAGGGAAGGAACTCGCCCTGGTCAAGCACCGGAGCGTCGGTCCAATTCGGCGCATCATCCATATAGCGGGTCAGTATGTAGAAGTACCCCCGGGCCAGGTCCCCTTTATACGTATCGATCGGCTCGAACGCCAGGCCGCTACAACCCGAATAGGTGCACTGCCCCAACTTCCCCCCGTTGTCCGCCTGGTAGGTGACGCTACTGCCCACGGTGCCATAGGGCCAATTGGCCCGTTTCTGGTTCACCCAGGCGTCGGTGGGGTAGATATGGAACAGGTCGGTGCTGGGGGGCGCGGCATCATTGAACCAACTGCTCGGGAAGGTATGCTCCCGGTTGAAGCAGTCGCCTTCACCATCGTAGGTCAACGTGCCACTGCACTGATGGGTGCCGAAATCGAACTGATAGGGAGGCGTGCCGCCAGGTACATCGGAATAGATGTCCCACACCTTGCCGTTCGGTTTGCGGTCGATCTGCGCAAAAGCGTTCCACAGAGCGCTATTGGTGAGCACCGTATGACCATCGATGATATCGCGGAGCGCCTGACGCAACGGCTCTCCGGTAAGCCCCTCGGCGGTGTCGTAATACCCTGCGGGGGGTTGTGCGAACAGGATGCTGGAAGAGCCGAATAGAATGGTGAGGAGGAACGGGCGCATGGGGTAAAGGTATCGTGTAGCACCGCCGGTGGATGGCCGATCGGCACACTTCTTGGCCAGGTACGGGGATCGGTGGCCGGGAGCGGATCATTCCGGAAGCGAGTGGCCAGAACGAAGAAGGGAGGCACTGGGCCTCCCTTCCATGGATCGGTGTCCGTGATCACTTCACCTTGTTCACGATGGCCGTGAAGGCGGCGGCATCGGAATAGGCGATCTCGGCCAGGGCCTTGCGATCAAGGGTGATGTTGGCCTTCTTCAAGCTGCTCATCAGCACGCTATAGCTGATCCCGTTGAGGCGGGCGGCGGCATTGATACGCTGGATCCAAAGGCCGCGGAATTCGCGCTTCTTCAGCTTACGGCCCACATAGGCGTGCTGCAGGCCTTTCTCCACCGTGTTCTTGGCAACGGTGTACACGTTCTTCCGGCGACCGAAGTTGCCTTTCGCCATATCCAGTACCTTCTTGCGCTTGGCACGGCTGGCTACTTTATTCTTACTGCGTGGCATGTTCCACTTTGGTTTTTGGGCGTGAGCGGCCCGATATGCTCGGGCTCTTGGGGGCTACACGTCCTGGTTAACGCTACCTATATACCCGGTGCGGTTGGGTTCATCACAAGCTACCCTTGGAGGAGGTCCAGGATCGCTTTCTTATCGCTGGCGTGGACCAAGGTGCTCCTGGTCAGGTCGCGTTTGCGCTTGGTCTCCTTCTTGGTGAGGATGTGTCGCTTGAACGCGCTCTTGCGTTTGATCTCGCCGGTGCCGGTCAGTTTGAACCGCTTCTTCGCACCGGACTTGGTCTTCATCTTGGGCATGGCCTCGTCGTGTTGATGTTCCGGTCTGACCCGGACTCGCGTTGTTATCGTTTGGACATCGTGCCGACCTCGTCGGTCGATGGCTTTGGGTTGTGTTGCTCGTGGGCCAAGGCCCTATGATCACTTCTTTTTCTTGGGTACCAAGAACATGGTCATGCGCTTGCCTTCCAACTTGGGCATGCTTTCCACCACGCCCACATCCTCCAACTCCTGCGCGAATTTCAACAGGAGGATCTCGCCCCTTTCCTTGAACACGATGCTACGCCCCCGGAAGAACACGAATGCCTTCACCTTATGGCCTTCTTCAAGGAAGTTCCGGGCATGCTTCACCTTGAAGTTGACGTCGTGTTCGTCCGTATTGGGGCCGAACCGGATCTCCTTCATCTCCACGGTCGCGGCCTTGGCCTTGATCTCCTTCTGCTTCTTCTTGAGGTCGTAGAGGAACTTCTTGTACTCGATGATGCGGCACACCACCGGTACGGCCGTCGGACTGATCTCCACCAGATCCAGGCCCATATCCTCGGCCATGCGCAGAGCTTGGCTGAAGGGGTAGATCCCTTGTTCCACGTTATCGCCCACGAGGCGTACCTCGTTCACCCCGTAGATCTTGTTGTTGATCCGGTGTGGATCCTCTTTGATCACACGACCACGGAACGGACGACGGCCGCCACCTCCACCGGGAGGGCGCGGACCACTGGGACGGAAGGGAGGGCCTGCCACTTAGGGGTTATTGGTTCCTGCTTTCGGGGACGATCATCCCGTCAATGGGGCGCGAATATCGGGAGTTTTCCGATCGGTTCAACGATCGCCCGCCCATCAACGCTTTCAAGCGGTTCCAAGTTGGGCCTGGATCCGCTCCTGGACCAGCCCGGCGAAGGCCTTCGGAGATAGGGTTCCCAGGTCGCCCTGGCCGTGCTCGCGCACCGAAAGGGTACCGTCCGCAGCTTCCTTTTCACCCACCACGAGCATGAAGGGCACCTTGGTCAGCTCCGCATCGCGGATCTTGCGCCCTACCTTTTCATTCCGTGTGTCCACGGTGCTTCGGATGTCCAAGGCGGCCAGCTCCCGCTGCAGATCGGTGCAGACCTGCATGTACTTATCGCTCACCGGGAGCAGGATGGCCTGTTCCGGAGCCAGCCAGAGCGGGAAGCGGCCACCGGTATGCTCGATCAGTACAGCGATGAAGCGCTCCAAGCTGCCGAAGGGCGCCCGGTGGATCATCACCGGCCGGTGGCGCTGGTTGTCGCTACCCACATATTCCAGCTCGAAACGCTCGGGCAGGTTGTAGTCCACCTGGATCGTCCCGAGCTGCCAGCGGCGGCCCAGGGCATCCTTCACCATGAAGTCGAGCTTCGGTCCATAGAAGGCCGCTTCACCGTACTCCACCACGGTCTTCAGCCCCTTCTCGGCGGCGGCCTCGATGATGGCCTGCTCGGCCTTGGTCCAATTCTCGTCGGATCCGATGTACTTGCTGCGGTCCTCCTTGTCGCGCAGGGAGATCTGGGCTTCGTAGTTCTCGAACTTCAGGGCGTTGAGCACCATGAGCACCAGGTCGATCACCTTCATGAACTCCTCCTTCACCTGGTCCGGGCGGCAGAAGAGGTGGGCATCGTCCTGTGTGAAGCCGCGCACCCGGGTAAGGCCGTGTAGTTCGCCGCTCTGTTCGTACCGGTATACCGTACCGAACTCGGCGAAACGCACGGGCAGGTCCTTGTAGCTGCGCGGTCGGCTGGCGAAGATCTCGCAGTGGTGGGGGCAGTTCATGGGTTTCAGCATGAACTGTTCGCCCTCCTGCGGGGTGCTGATCGGTTGGAAGCTGTCCTTGCCGTACTTCTCCCAGTGGCCGCTGGTCTCGTACAGGGCCTTGCCGCCGATGTGCGGAGTGACCACCTGGTCGTAACCATCGCGCTCCTGGGCCACTTTCAGGAAATTCACCAGGCGCTCGCGCAGGGCAGTGCCTTTGGGTAGCCACAGCGGCAGGCCCGCGCCCACCTTCTCGCTGAAGGTGAACAGCTCCAGTTCACGCCCCAGCTTGCGGTGATCGCGTTTCTTGGCCTCTTCGAGCATCACCAGGTACTCGTCCAGTTCCTTCTGTTTGGGGAAGGTGATGCCATAGAGGCGGGTGAGCTGCTTGCGCTTCTCGTCGCCGCGCCAGTAGGCCCCGGCCACGTTCAGGATCTTGAAGGCCTTGATGAACGAGGTGTCCGGGATATGCGGTCCCCGGCACAGGTCAGTGAAGTTCCCTTGCTGGTAGAAGGTGATCTCGCCGTCGTTCAACCCATCGATCAGCTCCAACTTGTACTCATCACCCTTCTCGTTGAAGTACTTGATGGCGTCGGCTTTGGGAACTTCGGTACGGGTGAAGGCCATCTTCTTCGCGGCCAGCTCCTTGAACTTCGCTTCGATGGCGGCGAAGTCGTGTTCGCCCACGCTGCGGTCGCCGAAATCGATGTCGTAATAGAAGCCGTTCTCGATGGCCGGGCCGATACCGAATTTGGCGCCGGGGTAGAGGGCTTCCACCGCTTCGGCCATCACGTGGGCGCTGCTGTGCCACAAGGTGGCCTTGCCCTCGGGATCGTTCCAGGTGAGCAGGGCCAGGGTGCAGTCGCCGGGCAGGGGGCGGTTGGCGTCGCGTACTTCGCCGTTCACTTTCGCGGAGAGCACGTTGCGGGCCAGGCCTTCGCTGATGCTCTTGGCCACGTCCATGGCGGTAGCGCCTTGGTCGTAGCTCCGGACGGAGCCGTCCGGGAGGGTCACATTGATCTTCATCGTTTCAGCTCGCCACCCTACGAGCGGTGGGCAAGAGGACGTCAAAAGTAGCATTCCGTGCAGGAAGTGATCCCGAATGCAGAAAGGCTTCCACCTAACGGGAAGCCCTTCCACTTGGCCCGAGGGGTCGTTCGGGCCACGGCAAAGCCGATATCATCGGTCGCAACGCAACAGCAGCAGTTCCTCCACGGAACGGTCGCCGAGGTCGTGGGCGCGATGCAGGGCATAGCACCCTTCTTGTTCGCGTCCTTGGCGGAAATAGACCACGGCAAGCGCACCGTAGGCTTTGTCGGTGTCGGGGGCGAGTTCCAGGGCCTTCTCCAGGTCAGCCACAGCGTTGTCATCGTCGTGCACGAAGCTGCGCACGATCCCTCGCTCGCACCATGCCGAAGCATTGTCCGCGGCCAATTCCACCAGCCGGTCGTAGTGGCCCAATGCGGCGGGAAGGTCGTTGCGCAGAACGGCCATGCGCCCCAGTTCGAAGAGGGCGTGTTCCGCTGCCGGCCCGGTAGGGGTGGTACCGATCACGCGGTACAGGTCGGTGGAGGCCAGGTCCATGTCGCCGCGTACCTGGTGCACCTCCGCACGGCGCAAGAGGGCATGGACATCCCTGGGGTCCAGCCGCAGCACCTGGTCCAGGTCCAGCATGGCGCCGT
The DNA here is from genome assembly GCA_008016945.1 of Flavobacteriales bacterium. The sequence goes on along the minus strand of SSGN01000098.1, from coordinate 6,048 downwards.
CGTTGTCGCCCAGTGCCATGCGGTTCATGGCGCGGTAGTACCAGGTGCGGCCGTTCGCTGGAGCGTCGGCCACGGCCTTGTCCAAGGCCACGGTAGCGCTGCTATGGTCGGCCTTGCGCATGGCGGTCACACCGGCGAGCAGGGCATCGTCCTGGCCCATCAGGGCCATCGTCGGAGCGAGGCAGAGGAAACCAAGGAGGTGCTTCATCGCGGGGTTGGTACGGCAGGTGCATGGGAATAGTTCCGGTGGGCATGGTGGAAAAGTCGTGGCCGGTGGCTCGTGGGCCGGGCGCGCGCGCCGGTACTTTCGACCCGTATTCCACGACCCCATGCTCATCAACAGCGAACCCATTTCGGAGGACTTCGGCTACCTCGTGCTACGCGCCGGTTTCGGTGGCTCCATGTTCTGGCAACATGGTTGGCCCAAGCTGATGGCGTTCGGTGAGAAGGTGGACAGCTTCGCCGATCCTTTCGGGCTGGGTCCTGCGTTCTCCTTGATATTGATCCTGCTCGCCGAGGTGGTGTGCTCGGCCCTGGTGGTGCTGGGGCTCTGGACCCGCGCGGCCCTGATCCCGCTGATCATCGCCATGGCGGTGGTGGTGTTCATGGTGAAGGGCGATGCGGCCTTCGCGGAGAAGGAACTGGCCGCGATGTACCTCGTTGGCTTCGTGGCCCTGTTATTCACGGGCAGTGGCCGGTTCGCGGTGGACCGGATCTCGTTCGGATAGTGCCTACTGGGTACCTCGAAGAACCTGGTTCCGGTGGCGTTCATGAGAAAGGAGCGAGGTGGACATCGCTTGATCCTTGCCCCATACTTTCTCCGAGAAGCCCATTCCTATGGCCCGGCCCTCGGTAGCTGCGGCCCACACCTTCGGCCTTACAACAGGCCCCTCGTATCGGCCTGTGAAGGAATAGCGGTGCAGCTTCGGCCGCGACCGAAAGTGCAAAAAGGGATCACGCCTGTAGCGCCGCCATGTCGGCGTTCCACGCGTGCAGCAGGGGCAGTTCCTGCGCACCCACCAAGCCCATGGCGATGAACTCCTGATAGCAGACCAGCATGTTGGCCCCGATGTGTTCCACACCGGGTTTCAGCGGTAGTGCCTGCAGCTTCTGGGTGATGGCCTTGTTGTACTGGTAGCCGATGAGCTCATCGGCGAAATCCTTCATCAGGTCGTGGGCATTGCGTTCCTGCCATACCGTGGCATTGTGGAACAGCACGTCCCAGCCGTTCTCCCAGCAGATGCGCACGGCCACGTAGCTGCGCCAGATATCCGTCATCCGGAAACTGCAATGGGAGGGGAGGTAGAGCAGTTGGAACACCTCTTTGAACCACGTGGTGTTCTGCGAGTTGAAGGGGCACCACGCGCCTTTTCCGAGGGATACCGGGTGTTCGCGCTGCTCGAAGTCCAGCGGCAACTTCCCCACCAGCCGGTAGATGGCGTCCACGTCGGGGTTCTCATCGGCCAGACCCTGCTGGATGGGGCAGTCCTTCTCCGTGTGCGCGGGCACAGGGGGCACGACGTCCTGCAGATGTTCCAGGGGGAAGCCGCGCGGCCACACGGGTTCTTTGCTGAAGCAGCGGTACAGGTTCACCCAGCCGGTGCCCTCGAACGAGCCGGTGGTGTGCTTCAGCGAGCGCTCCCCCCAGAACGCTTCACGCGGAAAGTTGTCGTCGTCCGATTCAAGGATCACCTCGGCCCCGTTATGGATGGCCTGCAGGTAGCCCAGGTTCTTACGGCCGTAGTGCCGCTCGGGCAACAGCGCCGCCAGTTGGAACGGCATGGTGCGTTGCCGCTCCAGCCCCCAGAAATCGCAGCCGTCCAGGTGGAAGTCGGTGGGCGATGGCCTGTCGCCGATCAGGATGAAGCCGATGCCATGCTTCGTACAGCCCTCGGCGAACGAACGCAGCACGGCGTTGGGTGCGGCGATGGAGGTGATCACAAGGGCGGTGCGGGCCATGGTCATAACCGGGGTGCGCGGAACAGGAGGCGTAGCTTGAAGTAATGCAACAGCACGCGGAGGGAATCGCCGATGGCGTTCGACGACACGCGCGGGCTGGGCGCCTTGTAGTGGATGGGGATCTCGGCGTAACGGGTATAGCGCAACAGGTAGCGCAGCTCGGTCTGGTAGAAGTGGGCCTTGGACAACAACGGATAGGCCAGGAAGCGCCCCACCACCTCGCGGTGGAATCCCTGGTAACCGGAGGTCATATCGTACATGCGGCTGCCCAGGAGAATGTTGCTCAGGATGGTGCCCACCTTGGAGAGCACGGTGCGCCGGTAGTTCGATTCGGTGATGGAGCCCCCGTTGATGAAGCGGCTGCCGAAGGCGCATTCGTTCCCTTCGTTCAACACCCGGAGGAACATGGGCAGCGCGCGCGGGTCGTGGGAAAGACCGGCATCCATCTCGATGATGAGTTCATGCCCGTTGCGAAAAGCCTCCCGGTAGCCACGGATGTAGGCGTCCACCACATTGCGGTTCTCCGGGGCCCACACGGCCTTGAAGCGATGATCATCCCGCTCCAACGCTTGGCAAAGCTCCAGCGTACGGTCCTTGGAAACGTTGTCCACCACTAAGTACACGGTACCGGAGCTCAACCGGTCCAGCATGGTGCGCAAGGCCGTGATGAACATGGCGAACTCGGCCTCCTCGTTGGCGAGGGGGACGATCAGGGCCCAGTCGTTACCATGGTACATTCAGCGGGTGAAGGAACGAAGTTCGTACCGATCGGTCGACAAGGCAGGCCCCTCGGGCCGGAAACCCTGGTCGGTGAGCCACGTGAGGAACGGTTCCAACGGCCTTTCGGCGATAGCGAGGTGAAGGAAGGCGACGCGGTGCACCCCTTGCAGTTCGGGCCATTCGGCGTCGAGCAGGATGTACATCGGCAGGTCGCCGGGCAGGTGCCGGGCCATGCGTGGGAGCGCGGTACGCTTGGCCTCATCGGTCACCAGTAGGTCGTTGGTGGCGATGATGCCGTTCCACTCCACGGGTATCGCTGGCTTCAGGTATTCCGAACGCCGCACGGCCACGGCCAACGAGACCGAGAGCAACACCAGATGGACGCCCAACGCCCAATGCCGCGCCGCGCCGTGCAACAGCGTCCCGACCGCCAACACCCCCGTGATAGCCGCCATGGGCCAGAGGTAGGCGAAATACTGCTCGCCCACGGCCTGCGCCGGACTAACACCGGCCAGGAACAGAGCGATGGTGAAGAACGACCACCAGCCGAAGGTGAGGAAGAAGCCCCCCCGCTCCGAACGAAGACCCGCGGCCTTTGTTAAGCCTTTGCTCCTGACCTTGCGCCCCCACGCCACCAGGACGATCACCGTGAGAAGGAGGTAGCCGTACCGCAGCACATGTGGTTCGGTGAGGAACTGTATGGTAGTGTACACCACGCCCTTCAGCCGGTTCAGGTGATCCACCGGTTCGGGCACATCGCGTGGGCGGTCGCCGTAGGTGATGAGGAACTCGAGGAACTCCGGGTAGAGGAGGAGCATACCCGCGAGCGAGGCCAACAGGCTGCCGAGGTATGCCCAACTCCGGCGACCGATGCCGTGCTGGGCCAGCATCAACACCACACCAGGCAGCAGTAGGAAGGGGAAGTACAGGTGGGTAAGCAGGCCCAGCATGTTCACCATGGTGAAGCCGACCCAGGACCATCGTCCAGCACTCCCTTGGATCAGCCGCAGGCCGAGCATGTACGAAGCCAGCGCCAGCAGGGCCATCAGTTGGTAGGGCCGCGCTTCGAGGTCGATCTGCACCGCCGCTGGGGAGAGGTACCACACCACGGCCGTGGCCAAGGCGGCCAGGTCCGAACCCGTGAGGCGGCGCGCCAGCCGTACCAGCAGCAACAGGATCCCCAGGCCGAAGGCGACATTGAGAAAGGCACCGGTGGCCGCCGAGGTGCCCCACAGCACATGGATCGCGTGGAGCAGCCAGAAGTAAAGCGGTGGGTGCACATCGTACCGTGCCATGTCCAGCGACACGGCATGGAAGTCGAACCGTGTAGGCCGGTCGTAGAACCGTTGCAGGTCCGCCACGGTGATGGGCCGATGCACCATGTCGGCGATGGAGGTCTCCCATATGCCAGCGGTGGCCGCCGCACACATGTACGACACGCTCTCGTCGTTGGAAAGGCTGGTCTTCCAGGTCAATAGGGCGTGGATCCGAAGGCCCACCCCATAGGCCAGCAGCAGCACGAGCGCGACCCGCCAGATCCTGTAGCCCGATGAATGTGCCTGCATGGTAGGGGAGCAAGTTTATCCAAGAAGCACCAGCCGGAGGGTTTGAGATCGCATTTGCATTCCTTTGCCGCCATGGCAACAGCGGAACAGTTCAGCACCACCATCCAGGAAGGCAACACGTTCAAGGGCGACAGCATCATCCTCGGCGGGGCCATGCTCAATGGCGAAGTGCCGCCGGGTGCGTTGGTGCGCGTGCCCCTGCGCACCATGAACCGGCACGGCCTCATCTGTGGCGCCACCGGCAGCGGCAAGACCAAGACCCTGCAGGTCATCGCCGAGCAGCTCTCGCTGAAGGGCGTGCCCGTGTTGCTGATGGACGTGAAGGGCGACCTCAGCGGCATCGCGGCACCCGGCACCGCCAACGACAAGATCCACGAGCGCCACGCGCGGATCGGCGAAGCCTACACCCCGCAGGCCCTGCCCGTGGAACTCCTCACCCTGAGCAAGGAACCCGGCGCACGCCTGAGGGCCACCATCAGCGAATTCGGTCCGGTGCTGCTGGGGCGCATCCTCGAACTGAACGATACCCAGCAGAGCGTGCTGGCCCTCGTGTTCAAGTACTGCGACGACAACGGCTGGCCGCTCATCGACCTCAAGGACCTCCGCCGGGTGCTGCAATTCGTCACCGACGAGGGCAAGGAGGAGATCCGCAAGGTGTACGGACAGGTGAGCCCCGCCACGGTCAACATCATCCTGCGCAAGCTCATCGAGATCGAGCAGCAGGGCGCCGACGCCTTCTTCGGCGAACGCAGCTTCGAGGTGAACGATCTGCTGGCCCAGCGCGACGGCCTTGGCGTGGTGCACATCGTGCGCCTCACCGACATCCAGGACCGGCCCAAGCTCTTCAGCACCTTCATGCTGTGCCTGCTGGCCGAGATCTACAGCACCTTCCCCGAAGTGGGCGATCCCGACAAGCCCAAGCTCGTGCTCTTCATCGACGAGGCCCACCTGATCTTCAACACCGCCTCCAAGGCCCTGTTGGACCAGATCGAGACCATCATCAAACTGATCCGCTCCAAGGGCGTGGGCGTGTACTTCTGCACGCAAGACCCCAGCGACGTGCCCGACAGCGTACTCGGCCAGCTCGGCCTCAAGGTGCAGCACGCCCTGCGCGCCTTCACCGCCAAGGACCGCACCACCATCAAGAAAACCGCCCAGAACTACCCGCTCACCCCGTTCTACGACACCGAACAGCTGATCACCTCCCTCGGCATCGGCGAGGCCTTGGTCACCGCCCTCAGCGAGAAAGGCGCGCCCACGCCACTGGCCCACACCCTGCTGCGCGCACCGGTAAGCCGCATGGACATCCTCAGCCCGCTGGAGATCGGTGGGGTGGTGGCCCAAAGCCACATCGCCGCCAAGTACAACGAGGTGATCGACAGCGAGAGCGTCTACGAGATCCTGGAGAAGCGCCTGCAGCAACGGCTGAAGGACGAAGCAGGGGAGGATACACCGCCCCCCGCGCCGAAGCCCGAACGCAAAGGCAGACCGGAACCCAGCACCCTGGAGAAGGTGAGCAAGAACACCCTGGTGCGGCAGCTCGGCAACACCGTGCTGCGCGAATTCACCCGCGGCTTGCTGGGCATGCTCGGCGTGAAGTCCACCCGCAGCCGCACCGCCAGACGTTGATCCGCATGCGTTGGAATTACACCATTCTGTTGTTGGCCGTGGGCTGCGCCGGCGCGTCGCTCCCCGAGGTGGCCGATCAAGCGGCTCTCACCACACCCACGCTGACGCCCATGAGCGGACAGTCCATCGTGAGCTACAACGTGGAGAACCTCTTCGACACCGAGGACGACCAGGG
>SSGN01000099.1 GCA_008016945.1 Flavobacteriales bacterium | reverse complement strand
TCATCTTCGCGGCCGTCATCTTCAGCTATGCCTTGTGGTTTCCCAAGGCCTCCGTCCTGGGCGACGACCCCCGGGAACACATGATGATGTATTACGCCATGGGCGATGCGTACAAGGTCTTCAAGTTCGTGATCGCGGCCATGGTACTGCTGTTCTTCATCGGGGTTAAGGACGACATCATCGGGTTCAGTCCGGTGAAGAAGCTTGTGGGCCACATGGTGGTGGGGTACATCCTGGTGATGATGGCCGATATCCGCATCCGCGACATGCACGGCCTTTTCGGCATCTACGAACTGCCCGGATACGTGAGCATCGCGCTGTCGTTCTTCGTGTACGTGGTGCTGGTGAACGCCTTCAACCTGATCGATGGGGTGGATGGTCTGGCGGGAGGCATCGGGCTGATCGCGGCCATCACCTATGGGGTTTGGCTGTACCTGGCCGGCGATGTGGCCAACGCGTTGCTGGCCTTCGTACTTGCCGGTGCCTTGTTGGGTTTCCTGGTCTTCAATTGGCACCCGGCCCGCATTTTCATGGGCGATAGTGGCTCGCTGATCATCGGCGCCATCATCGCGGTGCTGGCCATGAAGGTGGTGGACCACGACACCTCCCGCCTACCCACCTACCTGAAGCAGATCCCCACACCCATCTTCGCCATGGCGGTGGTGGCCTATCCCTTGGTGGACACCTTGCGGGTTTTCGTGTACCGGATGGCGCGGGGGGTATCGCCCTTCGCGGCGGACCGCAACCACATCCACCATAGGCTCATGGCCCTGGGCCTGGGCCACCGGAAGGTCACCGGTCTGCTCTACCTGTATGCCATGGCGGTGATCGCCCTGAGCCTGGTCACCCGGTCCTGGCACCCGAACATCGGCCTGATGGTGTTGGGCACCTCCGCCTTCGTGATGGCGATGTTGCCCTTCGTATGGCCCAAGCGTACCGGGGCATGAGGCGTGGCCTGTGCATCGCCCTCGCCCTTGTCGGCACCATGGCCGCCATGGCACAGACGGGGTGGGCCCCGCTGAGCCGCGAGGTGGAACGGCCGTTGGCCCAAGCCCTTCAGCGCTACGGCTCCAACGCCCATACGGCGGTGCGCCCATACGCCACCACCACCTTGCGCGAAGCCCTGCCAGCGGATAGCGCATGGCCAGCGGCCACCTGGAGCAAGCTCGATACCTGGGCCGGCCGCGGCAATGGTCGCCGTTTCCGGTGGGGGCCACTGCTGGAGCTGGAAGGAGCATACGAGACCGGAACAGCGAGCGGGGGCCGTTACCGGGCTGGTGCGGGCTTCTGGTCGGACATGGACCTGGGCACCAAGCTCAATGCCCACGTCGATGTGCAGGGGTGGGGCCAGCGACTGCCCGCCTACCTCGATACCCTGGCCCGATCCACGCAGGTGGCCCCCGGCGAAGGTTATGCCCACGGCGATCCTTCGCAGTACACCCACTACGATTGGAACGTGCACCTAAGCTGGGATGTCCATAAGTACATCAACATCACCGGGGGCCGTGGCAAACACTTCTTCGGCGAAGGGCATCGCTCCTTGTTCCTCTCCGATGAGGCGTACAGCTATCCGTACCTGAAGCTCTCCACCACCGTGTGGCGCATCAAGTACGTGAACCTCTTCGCCATGATGAGCGATCTGCGTGGCGCGGCTGGCGATTGGACCCGCTTCCACCGGAAATTCACCAGCATGCACTACCTCTCGTGGAACGCCACCGACCGCATCAACGTGGCCCTGTTCGAGGCCATCGTCTGGTCCGCGGGCGATTCGGCGTACCCCCGGGGGTTCGATGTGAATTACCTGAACCCGGTGCTCTTCTACCGCCCTACGGAGTACCGTGTCGGCTCGCCGGATAACGCGCTGCTCGGGTTCGCGGCCAGTGTGAAGGCGGGGAAGAACACCCTGTTCTACGTCCAGGCCATGCTGGATGAGTTCCTCATGGAACAAGTACGCAACGGCTATGGCTGGTATGCCAACAAGCAAGCCCTTCAGCTGGGGGTGAACATGCACCAGGCTTTTGGCCTGAAAGGGCTCCACCTGCGCGGCGAGTGGAACTACATCCGGCCCTTCATGTACACCCATAGCGATACGCGGCAGAACTATGCGCACATGGGGCAACCTCTGGCCCATCCGTACGGCTCCAACGTGCGTGAGGTCCTGGTGCATGCCGATCTGGAGCGCGGCCGGTGGCTCTTCTCCCTCAGGGGCAGCACCGCCCGGATGGGGAATGACAGCCTGTACAGCTACGGCAACAACATCTTCCGGCCGGAGACCGACCGTCCGCCGCACGCCACGCTCGTGTACCAGCCCTATGGCTACTACCTGGGTGGGCACACGGCGGGTACCCTCACCCATGCCGAAGCCCGCGTGGGTTGGACCCTCGATCCCCGTTCGGCCCTGCGCCTGGAGGCTTCGTACACCTTCCGGCAACTGACACCACCCTGGAGCAGGACCGAGACCGCACACCTCTTCCGGTTCGGCCTGGTCTGCCACTTCCGTGAACGGCATACCGAGCAGGTGGCACGCTACGTGCTCCACTAAAGCCTCGGCTCGGGTGCCCGGGTTCTTTTCCGATAGGTACTTTTGCCCCCCTGCGGAGCGCACCAGCGCTTCTTGGGTAAGGCCGTGCAACCGTCAAGCACCATCATCCCCGCCACCCTCAGCGTGAAACTGCGCAGCCTGGCGGTGCTCTTCAAACTGCGTTTGGCCTCCCTGGTCGTGATCAGTGCGGCCTTGGGGTATCTCTTCGGGATCCCGGCCGGGAGCTTCTCCTGGCTTGGGCTCTTGGGCCTGTGCGGAGCCGGTCTGTTGCTCACCGGGGCATCCAATGCGCTCAACCAGGTGTTGGAGGTACGCGAGGATGGCCTGATGGCGCGCACCGCCGAACGCCCGTTGGTGCGTGGTGTGCTCACCGTGAGCGAGGCGCTGGCGGCGGCCTTCCTCGCTGCGGGCGTCGCCACCTTGGTGCTGTGGCTACAGTTCGGGGCCCTCACCGGCATCCTCGGCTTCCTCTCTTTGTTCATGTACGTGGCGTTGTACACGCCGATGAAGAAGCTCAGCTCCTGGGCGGTCTTCGTGGGGGCGTTCCCCGGCGCTTTCCCACCCATGCTAGGGTATGTGGCCGCCACGGGGCATTTCGACCTGGCTGCGGGCCTGCTCTTCGCCATGCAGTTCATGTGGCAATTCCCGCACTTCTGGGCCATCGCATGGGTGCTGGACGAGGATTATGCCAAGGCGGGCTACCGCCTATTGCCGGGGGGGCGCACACCGGACCGTGCCGCCGCGTTCACCATCCTGCTCTACACGCTTTTCCTGTTGCCTGCGGGCATGTTGCCATGGGCGTTCGAACTCGTTGGCCCGATCGCGTTGGCGGTCTCGGTCGCGGGCTGGCTGGTCATGCTGATCCCGGCCACACGGTTGTTCTTCAACCCCGATCGGCGTGCGGCACGCGCCCTGATGTTCGCCAGTTTCATCTACCTGCCCTTGGTGCAGCTCGCCTACGTGCTCGATAGAATATGACCGAAGGAACATTCACCTCCGAAGAGCTTCGCGACCGCGCCATCCGGGTGCGCAAGCAGATCACCTGGTTCATGCTCATCGCTATCGTGATGTTCTTCGCGGGGCTCACCAGCGCGTATGTGGTGAGCATGAGCGGAGGGTACTGGGTGGATATCGATGTTCCGGGACCTTTCTGGATCAGCACGGCCGCGATCGTGCTGAGCAGTGTCTTCGCCCAATGGGCCTTGGGGGCGGCGGCCAAGGGCCGTACATCCATGATCGCCCCGTTGTTGGTGATCACCTTGGTCCTGGGAGGGGTCTTCACCTGGGGGCAGTTCAAGGGGTGGAAGGCGCTCACAGAGAAGGGTAATTTCCTGATCAGCAAGGTGTTGGATAATAATGGGGTGTATGGCGAGGACTATACGATCCGTTTCCAAGGCATGCCCTTGGTGTTGGAAGAGGGCCAGTTCTACCACCCGGACGATACCGCACGGATCAAACCGCTGAACGCGGACCTGGACGAGCAGAAGAACACCGCCAGCTCCTACTTCTATGCGCTCACCGGGGCGCACCTGTTCCACCTGGTGTTCGGCCTGTTGGCCTTGGTGGTGATGGTGGTGATGGCCATGCGGCGGCGCTACACCGCCACCGACCATGTGGGCCTATGGAGCGGGGTGGTCTACTGGCACTTCTTGGGGGCCTTGTGGGTCTACCTTCTTTTGTTCTTGGTCTTTGTTCATTAACATTGCGGCCGCAAACCCTACCATGGCTGGAGACGCAAGCAAGGCATTGAGCAATGACGTCCTTTGGGGCGGCGGCCGCTCCCCGTTCAGCATCAGCTACGGGAAGATGATGATGTGGTTCTTCCTGGTCTCGGACGCATTGACGTTCTCGGGACTGTTGACCGCCTACGGTTTCGTACGACACAGCACCACCGAGGCCTGGCCCATCGGTGAGGAGGTGTTCCGTGCCCTACCCGGCCTGACCGGAAGTTACCCGTTGATCTATGTGGCCTTGATGACGGCCATCCTCATCTTCAGCTCCGTGACCATGGTGCTGGCAGTGGAGGCCGGTCATCGCATGGACAAGAAAGGAGTGATCAAGTGGTTGTTCCTTACCGTGTTGGGCGGAGCCTTCTTCGTGGGCAGCCAGGCTTGGGAATGGAGCCACTTCATCCACGGCAGCGGGGGCTACATCACCACCAACACCGGCGAGAAGTACTGGGTGCACAACGACACGCACGACACCCACGATCCGGCCAACGCACCGGGTTTCCATCTGGTGGCGGCCCAACCGGGCCACTACCTGATCCCGGCCGATGATGCCCCCCACCTGGATCATGCCGCTTCGCTGAAGCTCTGGAACGAGCGCGCCAACTACGTGAATGGCGCCAACATGACGGAGAACGAGTACGGCCCGCCGCAATACGCTAATTTCTTCTTCTTCATCACCGGGTTCCACGGGTTCCACGTGTTCAGCGGCGTGGTCATCAACCTCATCGTCCTCATCATGGTGATCAAGGGAGTGTTCCATCGCCGGGGCCACTACGAGATGGTGGAGAAGGCGGGCCTCTACTGGCACTTCGTGGACCTGGTGTGGGTGTTCGTGTTCACCTTCTTCTACCTGCTCTGATCTAAACCTCCTCGAGGCTTCGGCCGCTTGACACGCCTTCGCCGGGCTACGGCGACACCAGCATGGAACGTGACGACATCATTGAATACAGCCTCGACGCCCACCACAGCGAAGAGGCGGGCCGTGCCATCCGCCGCAAGATCTGGTTGGTGACCCTGTTCCTCGCGGTGGTCACCGCCATCGAAGTGGCCGTGGGCGCCTACTGGAAGGAATGGTTCCCCACGCATTGGCAGGCCGTGAAATGGACCTTCGTGTTCCTCACCCTGGTGAAGGCCACCTACATCGTGATGACCTTCATGCACCTGGGCGATGAACGCCGGAACATCCGCGCCATCATCCTGGTGCCGTACGCGCTGTTCATCTTCTACCTGGTGTTCATCGCCATCTTCGAATCGAACTACATCCGCCAGCACTGGCTGATCTACCTGTGAGCGGATCGGCTCGACCGCACAGCAAGCGCACCAAGTGGCTTGTCCTTGGTGGCATCTCGGCCTTCGTCCTGGGACTTTTCACCTTCTTCTCGCCGAAACTGGGCCTGGTGAATCACACCTTCACCTTCCTGCCCTACTATGGCCCCAAGGAACCCGTGCTCGTGGAGCGCGATGGCAAGAGCGTGGTGGACACGATCTACGCCGTGATCCCGCCGTTCAGCTTCATCGATCGCTACGGCCAACCTTTCACCGATAAGGATGTCGAAGGCCGGATCATCATCGCCGACTTCTTCTTCACCCGCTGCACCACCATTTGCCCGCGCATGAGCGTGAACATGCAGCAGCTGCAGCTGATGTTGAACGATGATGCGTTCAAGGACGTGGTGTTCCTCAGCCACACCGTGGATCCCGAACACGACACCCCCGAGGTGCTCGATGCCTATGCCAACAAGCTTCAGGCCGATCCCACCCGCTGGAAGTTCCTTACCGGCAATGCGGTGGACATCTATCGGCTGGGCAATACGGGGTACCTGCTCAGCGCGTTGGAGGACAGTACGAACGCCGAACAGTTCGTGCACGATGGCCGCTTCGTGCTCGTGGACAAGGAGCGCCATATCCGCGGCTACTACGACGGAACCCAGCCAGAGGGGGTAACGGCGCTCGCCGCCGACCTGAAGATGTTGCTGAAGGAGGAGCGTATCCGCCACCGGGATGCGCGCAAGGCCACCAAGCCATGAGCCTGCACGAGGCCTATCCCCCGCGGATGGTGTCCATGCCCGACAGGTCCGCGAAGCGTTGGATATGGACGTTCTCGACCGTGGTGTTCGTGGCGGTGGTGGCACTGGATCGGGTGCAGATCCCCACATCGGGGGCATGGGATATCCATGTGTTCGCCAAGGTGAACGCCATGCTCAACAGCCTGGTGAGCGTGCTCTTGCTCGTGGGCCTCTTCACCGCGCGCGCGCGCCGTTGGCGGTGGCACAAGGGCGCGATGCTCGGGGCCATGGCCCTCTCGGTGCTGTTCTTGGTGTCGTACATCCTGCACCATCTGTTCGCGGGCAGTACCCCTTTCGGTGGCACGGGCGGGTTGAAGGTGTTCTATTATGTCCTCCTCGCCACCCACATCCTCCTGGCGGCGGGGTCCCTGCCATACATTCTGCTTACCGCGTATCGCGCGCTTTCCGCCCAGTACCCGGTGCACCGCAAGCTGGCCAGAAGGCTTTGGCCGGTGTGGTTCTATGTGAGTGTGAGCGGGGTGGTGGTGTACCTGCTGATCAGTCCGTACTATTCCTGAGGCGGCATCGAAGAAGCGGCTTATTCCGCTCGGTAGAGTGGAAGTGAAGAAGTGGAGGAAGAAGGAAGGTGCTGAAGAGGGGGAGGGATAGCGAGGAAGCCGTAACCCTCGTCACTTCTACACCGCTACACCTTTTTTCCCTCATGAGTTCTTCGCCACCCGGATCCGCCAGTACAAAGACCGTTTCTTCCTCACTGACGGGTACTTCCACTCGGCGTCATCACCTTGGCACATCGGTGATGGTCGGCTTTATCTCTCCGGAGTGCAAGCCGATGCGGCATCGGGCTCGGTCATGGATCGTTGGCTTGGACTGTGGATCTCCACTGAAATCCGGAAGAGCACGCCTGGGGGGGGCGCACGGAGTCAACTGGGCGTGCAAGGATCGGCCGGTGTCGCGTACATTCGCGGCATGTACCGTCGGCCCCTGCTCATCCTGCTTCTTGCGTTGGTGGTGCTGGCTCCCGTGGAGTTGCTGGCCCAAGGCTGCGCGATGTGCAAGGCCGTAGTGGAAAGCGGCGAAGAGGCCAGCCATGCTTTCGGTGGCGAACAGGCCATCGGTAAGGGGCTGAACGCGGGTATCCTCTACCTGATGGCCGTGCCCTATGTGCTGTTGTTCCTGTTGTTCCGCAAGCGGATCGTGAGCTTCGTCAAGGAATTCGCCGGGGCACAGGGGTGAAGCGGACCTATCGGCGGCCCTTCTTGGGCTGCTCCTCCCACGCGGTGTTGATCAGTTCCAACTCGTCGTACCACTCCTGGCCATAGGCGCGTACCAGAGCGTCTTTGAGGAAACGGAACACCGGCACATCCAACTTGGCACCACAGGTGCAGGCCGGCTTGCAGATGGGCCACTTGTGGTAGTTCAGCCCGTCGTGATCGGCCAGCTTCACCACTCGGATCGGATAGAGGTGGCAACTGATCGGCTTGCGGAAGCCCACTGCCCCGTCCTTCCACGCCTTCTCGATGCCGCAGAGGGCGATCCCGTTCTCGAACACGGTGAAAGCGCATTCGCCACGGCCTTCCACCAGCGTGGTCACTAGGTCGCCGTCCTCGTCGACCTCACTCACGCCATTGGCGTCGATGGCGCGCTGGCCTTTTTCCGGGATGTACGGTCTGATCTTCGGCCAGAGCTCCTTCAGCAGGGCTTCCTCCTCCTTCTCCAACGGAGCGCCGCTTTCCCCGGCCACGCAGCAGGCCCCCTTGCAGGCGTTCAGGTCACAAACGAAACGTTTCTCGAAGAGATCTTCGGAAAGGAGGGTGCCGCGGTGTTCGATCACCGCGCAAAGCTACTGGACCGAGCCCTCACGCGCTCCATTCCCGCAGATAGGGTGATGTGATCAGGCCGGGTTTCACCACCTCGGTGCCACTTCGAGCAGAGCCCCCTGGAGCCAGGATCCCCAGTTCCGTTCCGCGCTCGCATCTTTGCACCTTGCGACGCTGAAGGTTTCCAGAGCGCCCGCGAAGAACGATGAGCACCAACGAAGACAAACTCAAGACCCTGATCGGCCATGCCAAGGAGTATGGCTACGTGTTCCCCAGCAGCGAGATCTACGACGGCCTGAGCGCCACCTACGACTACGGTCCGTACGGCGTGGAGCTGAAGAACAACATCCGCCGCTACTGGTGGGAGGCCATGACCAAACTGCACGAGAACATCGTGGGGATCGATGCCGCCATCTTCATGCACCCCACCACGTGGAAGGCCAGTGGCCACGTGGACGCCTTCAACGACCCGCTGATCGACAACAAGGACAGCAAGAAGCGCTATCGTGCCGACGTGTTGCTCGAAGAGCATATGGCCAAGTACGCCGACAAGATCGAGAAGGAGGTGGAGAAGGGCCGCAAGAAGTTCGGCGATGCCTTCGATGAAACACAATTCCGCGCCACCAACCCTAACGTGAAGCGCAGCCAGGAGCGCATCGATGCGGTGGAAGGCCGCATGAAGGCCGCGCTGGAAGCGAACGACCTGGAGGCCGTCCGCCAACTCATCATCGACGAGGAGATCAAGTGCCCCATCAGCGGCACCGCCAACTGGACCGAGGTGCGCCAGTTCAACCTGATGTTCGCCACCGAGCTCGGCAGCGTGAGCGGCGAGAGCAGCACCATCTACCTGCGGCCCGAGACCGCCCAGGGCATCTTCGTGAACTTCCTCAACGTGCAGAAGAGCGCGCGCATGAAGATCCCCTTCGGCATCGCACAAACCGGCAAGGCCTTCCGCAACGAGATCGTGGCGCGCCAGTTCGTGTTCCGCATGCGCGAGTTCGAACAGATGGAGATGCAGTTCTTCATTCGCCCCGGCACCCAGCAGGAGTGGTACGAATACTGGAAGGCGAAGCGCATGGCCTGGCACCGCGCCTTGGGTCTGCCGGCGGAGAACTACCGCTACCACGACCACATCAAGCTGGCACACTACGCCGACGCGGCCTGCGACATCGAATTCAAGTTCCCCATGGGCTTCAAGGAGCTCGAGGGTATCCACAGCCGCACGGACTTCGACCTGGGCAACCACGAGAAGTACAGCGGCAAGAAGCTGCGCTACTTCGATACCGAGACCAACGAGAGCTACGTGCCCTACGTATTGGAGACCTCCATCGGCCTGGACCGCATGTTCCTCGCGATGCTGAGCGCGGCCTACACCGAAGAGAAGTTGGAGAACGGCGAGGAGCGTGTGGTGCTGCGTATCCCGGCGGCGATCGCTCCGGTGAAGGTGGCCGTGCTGCCGCTGATCAAGAAGGACGGCCTGCCCGAGAAGGCGCGCGCCATCATCGACACACTGAAGTTGGACCACAACTGCCAGTACGACGACAAGGACAGCATCGGCAAGCGGTACCGGCGTCAGGATGCGATCGGCACACCCTATTGCATCACCGTGGACCACGATACACTGAACGACGAAGCGGTGACCATCCGCGAGCGGGACAGCATGAAACAGGATCGCGTGAAGATCACCGAACTGGCGCGGATCGTGGGCGAGAAGGTGGATATGCGGGGGCTGTTGAAGCAGTTGTGAGGCTACCGCAGGTAGTCGCTCACCGCCTTCCGGATCGAATCCTTTACCCCTTCCCAAGTCTGCCCTTGCAGGCTGATGGGATCCTCGCTCTCTTCGGCATCGGTGAAGTACGTGATGGCGCTCGGTATGCTGATGGCCAGTAGTTGGCTTGGGTATTTCCGCTCATGCCAAGCGATGATATCATCCAGGCCGTGGTGCTGTAGTAGCACGGCCAGGTCCCAGAAGTCCTTCTTCTTCCCTCGGCCAAGGAGGGCCTGGATCTTCATGGCGCCTACATCCGCATCGCCTACCATGCGCACTGTTCCAAATGTTTCGAGGGGGGTGATGAGGGGGTGGGGGTACTTCACGATATCGACCTTGACCCCGTTGATGTAGCAGAAGAGACCAATGGAACGTCCCCTTCCCGGTTCGTATTGGAGGGTGCTGCCGAACTCGGTGATCAGTGCGGCCTGGAGCGCATCGTGATCCTGCTCGGAGGCGAAAAGATCGAGGTCCACGGAGAGCCTGTGGCCGTATCGCAGTGCCAGCGCGGTGCCACCGACCAGCGCGTGCCCGCTCAATGCAGGCAGCGCCATCAGCCGCTCTAATACGGGAAGAGTTCCGGCTGGGAGCGCCTTAAGGTGTAGCATCGGAACTTCTCCAAAGGTTCATGGATCACGGCGCTGGCCAAATGAAGGCGATGCTCCGGCAGGAACTTCGCTTCCAGCAACGCTTGTTTCACCTTGTCGTCGCCGTAGTACCGGCGGCATTGGCGGATGTCCTCCACATCGCCCCGCTCGAACACCCGCTCGATCACGAAGCGCCACTTCGCGTCCATATCCATGCGTTCGTGGTCCACATCCCAGAAGATGCGGCGATCGAAGGTGGGAGGCTTGCGCTCCATGCCACGAAGGTAGGGCCCGGCCGACGGAGGCGCTTGTAACTTCAGGCGCACCCAGCCGTCACACAACGGACCTTCTTCTTTTCCCGCTATGCGTTCTCTCGTACTGATCCTCGCCCTCGTTCCGCTATGGCGCCTGCATGCCCAAGAAGCCATCACCGCCACCATCGACCTGCGCGACCAGCGCAACGACCGCCTCGAGGTGGAGCTGATCGTGCCGCCCTTGGGTGATGCTCCGCTCGTGTTCGCCCTGCCGCGCATCGTGCCGGGCATCTACGGCGCCATGGACCACGGCCGTTTAGTGGGTAGCATGGAAGCCTTCGACGGCAATGGCCACCCACTGCCCATCCAGCGTATCGATGTGGACCGTTGGCGATTGCCTTCCCCCCAGGGCCTGCACCGCATCACGTATTCCGTGGACGACGGCTGGGAGGAGTTCGACATCCGCTTCTCCGTCGGCAACTACCGTTCTTCGGAGGGCACGGTGAAACCCGGTGCCGTGGTGCTGAACCACAACACCGTGGTCGGCTATTTCGAGGGGCATGAACACCTTCCCTATACGATCGAGCTGAAGAAACCCGCCACGCATTACGCCGCCACCAGCCTGCCGCGTATGTATGAAAACGGTGAGGCGATCACCTTCAACGCCAGCAGCTACCGCCATCTGGTGGACAACCCGATGCTGATCGCCCCGGCCGACACCGCGCACATCCGCCTGCCGGACATCAACGTGCTGGTGGCCTGCCACAGCACCACCGGCCAGCCCATCGCGCAGAGCGTGGCAAAGGAGATCCGCCCCCTGCTCGCCGATCAGCGCGCCTACCTCGGTGGCACCCTTCCCGTGAAGGACTACACCTTCCTGATCTACCACAACCCTAGCGATGTGGAGGGCAGTACCATGGGCGATGGGCTGGAACATTCCGCCAGCACGTTGGTCCTGCTCTGCATGCCGCTGGACCCGGCCATGATCGCACGCAGCGTGTACGGCATCGCCAGTCACGAATTCTTCCACACCATCCTCCCGTTGAGCGTGCACAGCGAGGAGATCGAACACTACGACTTCAATACCCCGCACATGAGCCGTCACCTTTGGCTCTACGAGGGCATGACGGAGTACTTCGCGATGCACATGCCCATCAAGCAGGGGCGCCAGAGCGTGGAGGAGTTCCTCGGCGTGGTGCAGGAGAAGATCCGGATGATGCGGAAATTCCCGGATGATATTCCGCTCACCGACCTGAGCCAGCAGGCCATGGAACGCCAGGACCAGTACTACAATTTCTACCTGAAGGGCACGCTCTTCTGCATGGGCCTCGATATCGCCCTGCGCGAACACTCCAATGGCGCGTACGGCGTGCAACGGCTGGTGCAGGACCTGCAACGGGAATATGGCCCCGGCAAACCCTTCAAGGACGAGGAGCTCTTCGCCACCATCGCACGGCTCACCGGGCCGGACATCGGCGCCTTCCTGCAACGTCATCTCAACGAGCCGAGCGTATTGCCGGTGAAGGAGTGGTTCGCCAAGGTGGGCGTGACCATCGATGAGCATGGTAGCCTGCATCCCGTGAGCCGACCAACGGCAGCTCAACGCCGGTTGCGGGCGGCCTGGTTGGGAGCATGATCGCTTCGTGTTAGCTTGCCGGAATAAGTATCCCTGTATGCGCGCAACCTTCTCCTTCCTGATCGCCGCTGCACCGATCATCACCCTCCAAGGGCAAACACTCGACATGGGCAACGCACCGACCATCGGAAGCACCTGGTCCTATATCAGCTGTGGGCCGGTGGTACTGGCCGGTACGGGCGAAGGCCAGGTCTGGGATGCGAGCGGAGCGGTAAGCAATGCAGCACCCGAGAGCATGGCCTACATCGACCCCATGAGTAGTGCGGTCGGAGGTGAGTTCCCGAATGCGGAGGTCGCCCTGCAATATGGTGCTTCGGTCACCTACTACAGTGTTGAGGAGGATGGCCTGTACGTGCTTGGTTCCTATCAGGCGAACTTGCCGATCACCAGCATCTTCACCGACCCCCTGCGCCAGTTCATTTTCCCAGCGGTGCTCAACGACTCCTGGTCCGATGAGTACTCCGGCAGCTACACGTACAACGGCGAGGCCGTGTCGCAGGAGGGTGAGATGAGCTGCACGGTGAGCGGTCTTGGGGATCTGGTCCTTCCTTGGGGAACGGTGGAGAACGTCTTGCGCTTGGACATCACGGAGGTCTACACGGAACAAGGGCTGGGCAACACCTTCGAGATGAGCCGTACGCTCACCGAATTCTACCGACCTGGCTTGGGCACCTATGTCGCACGGGCCTACGCCGCGACCACCGAGATGAATGGCCAGCCAGGACAATCGGGCCAGGGTTTCCTCTACCTTCCAGAGGCCGCTCTTGTGGGCATCGGCGATGCCCGTGAACGGGCCATTGGCATGGAGGTCTTCCCTAATCCGGCCACCGACCGTGCCACGGTGGTCTACGCGGCGAACGGGGTCGGCACCATTGATCTCTACGACGCCTCCGGTAAGCTTGTTCTGCAGCGACCCGCCCCGTTGACCAGCGGTCTGGCCTCGGCCACACTGGATCTGCATGGGCTGCCCGCCGGAGTGTATACCGTGCGTGTACAAAGCCGCGATGGCGATCGAGGCAACATACGGTTGGCGGTGGACCGCTGAGCCGTTCGTTCCATGGGGTGTTTGAACGGCCAGGACGTGTTACATTCGCAGCCTCTTCACCCACCCAGGTGGCGGAATCGGTAGACGCGCTGGTCTCAAACACCAGTGAAGCAATTCGTGCGGGTTCGAGTCCCGCCCTGGGTACCCTGGTACGGCCGCAATTCGCGGCCGTACTAATTTCACCCCCATGCCCATGTCCGACGCACGTCTACAAGCCAAACAGGAGCGTTACGACCAGGCGTACATGAAGATGGCTTTGGAATGGGCCAAGCTCAGCCACTGTACCCGTAAGAAAGTGGGCGCCCTGATCGTCAAGGACGGCATGATCATCAGCGATGGCTATAACGGCACCCCTACTGGGTTCCCGAACGATTGTGAGGGCGCCGACGGCCTTACCCACTGGTATGTGCTGCACGCCGAGGCCAACGCCATCCTTAAAGTGGCACGGAGCACCAACAACGCGCGGGGCGCCACGTTGTACTTGACACACTCCCCGTGCAAAGAGTGCAGCAAGCTGGTGCTTCAGGCCGGGATCGAGCGCTTGGTGTTCAAGGAAGCGTATAAGGATCCTTCGGGCCTGGACCTGTTGCGGGCGGGGGGGGTGGTGGTCGCACAATTGCAAGCCGAATAGCATGTACGAACAGCGAAGGCGCGCTTCTCCGTTCTACCCGATCCTGGTGGCGGTCAGCTTGGTGGCAGGGCTGTTCATCGGGCGCGATATGGGCTCTTCGGACAATGGTGGGTTCACCGTCTTCAATCTTCGCAAACCATCGGCTTCGGATAAGATCGGCCAGGTGATCGACCTGATCGATGCCCAGTACGTGGATTCGGTACAGAAGGGCAAGCTGGTGGATGAGGTGCTGCAGGACCTGCTCCAACGCCTCGATCCGCACAGCTACTACATCAGTGCGGCCGAACTCCGAGCCGCCCAGGAGCCGCTCGAAGGCAGTTTCGATGGCATCGGTGTGGAGTTCTCCATCCAGCACGATACGGTGGTGGTGATCTCGCCGGTGGAGGGTGGCCCTAGCGCCACGGTGGGCATCCGGGCAGGAGACCGTATCCTTTCGGCCAATGGCGAGAAGCTCGCCGGCATCGGGATCACCAACGACCAGGTGATGAAGCACCTTCGCGGACCCAAGGGGAGCACCGTGCAGGTGGAGATCTTGCGCCATGGGAAGCCCAACCCGTTCGAGGTCAGCATAGAGCGGGGCAAGATCCCGATCCACAGCGTGGCGGCCATCATTCTGGACGATGACGGCACCGGCTATATCAAACTGGTACGCTTCGCGAAGAACACCCACGAAGAGTTCGTCCGGGCCGCCGATACCTTGATGGCCACGGGGATGAAGCGCCTCGTACTGGACTTACGCGGTAATGGAGGCGGGTTCCTCAACGCCGCGATCGACCTGGCCGATGAATTCCTTTCACGGGGTTTGGACATCGTTTATACCGAGGGCTTGCATTCCCCCAGGCAGGAGGCGACGGCCACAGCGTCGGGGGGGTATGAGCGCATCCCCGTGGCCGTGCTGATAGACGAGGGGTCGGCCAGCGCCAGTGAGATCGTGGCGGGAGCGCTTCAGGACAACGATCGTGGCCTGCTCGTGGGGCGGCGAACATTCGGTAAAGGCCTGGTCCAAGAGCATGTGCCGTTGCCGGATAGCAGTGCGGTACGGATCACCACGGCGCGGTACTATACGCCCAGCGGTAGGTCCATCCAGCGTCCGTACGGGGAAGGGGTCGATTACATGGACGATTTCGAGGCGCGGGCCAGCCATGGTGAACTGTGGAACATGGACAGCATCCCCATTGACAGCACCCAACTCTTCAAGACCCTGAAGGGGCGGACCGTTTATGGTGGAGGCGGGGTGATGCCTGACCTGTTCATCCCCACGGATACGCTGGAGACCTCAGCCTACCTCACCGACCTGTTCTTCAGCGGGACCCTGATCCAGTTCGCCTTCAATGTGGCCGATCGTGAACGGGCCAGGTTGCTCGCCCAGTATAGGTCCAGTGAGGATTTTGCTCGGCGGTATACAGTGGGATCGGCCTTGTTGGCCGAGTTGGAACGCTTCGCGACCAAGGAAGGGATCGAGCACCGCCCGGCCGACGCCCAGCGCTCGCGCGAGCAGATCGCCATGAGGATCAAGGCTGGCATTGCGCGGAACGTGTGGGGCGACGATGGCTACTACCGGATCATGCTTCAGAAGGACCGCACCTATCAGCAAGCCCGGAAGGAATTGGTGGAGCACCCCGAGGTGGGTGCGCCATAACGCCGGATCGATGGCAGGGGTATGAAGAACGAAAGGGGCCAAAAGGCCCCTTTCGTGTGTCTTTGCGTGTTATCGCTTAGTGAGCGACAGCCTCCTTGGCGGTCTCCACAGCGCCAGCAGCAGCAGCAGCGGCGGTGTCAACAACAGCCTCAGCAGCAGCCTTAGCCTCAGCAGCAGCGGCTTCAGCCTCAGCAGCAGCCTTATCCAAGGCCTCCTGAGCAGCGTTTGCGCTCTCATCAACCTTGTTCTCCATGTTCTCCTGGGTGCTGCTTCCGCAGGCCACGAAGAAAGCTGCCATCGTGGCGAGCAGTGCGAACTTCTTGATCATTGTTTTTGTGCTTTTTGGTGAAAGTGGGCGCAAATGTAGTTGCCGGATGGATCCGTACAAGGGGTGGACCCTTCCAAGCCTTACCTTCGGCCTGTACATTCGACAGAAACCCGCCAGAAAACGACCAAAATGGCTTTTTCCCTACCACAACTTCCATACGCCCATGATGCGTTGGAGCCCCACATCGATACGCTGACCATGCAGATCCATCATGGAAAGCACCACAACGCCTACGTGACCAACCTGAACAAGGCCTTGGAGGGCTCGCCCGATGCGGGCAAGCCCATCGAGGAGCTGATGAAGTCCATGGATATGACCAACATGGCGGTCCGCAACAATGGCGGTGGACACTACAACCACAGCCTGTTCTGGACCGTGATGGGCCCCAATGCCGGGGGTGCACCAACGGGCGAGCTCGCCGCGGCCATCGATGCCGCGTTCGGCTCGTTCGAGGCTTTCAAGGAGAAGTTCGCTGCTGCTGGAGCCACGCGGTTCGGCAGCGGCTGGGCTTGGCTCTGCGTTCACAAGGGTGGCAAGCTCGAGGTTTGTAGCACCCCCAACCAGGACAACCCGTTGATGCCCGGAACGGGCTGCGGTGGAACGCCCATCCTGGGCATGGACGTTTGGGAGCACGCCTACTACCTGCATTACCAGAACCGCCGGCCCGACTACATCGCCGCGTTCTGGAACGTGGTCAACTGGTCCGAAGTGGCACGTCGCTACACGGCCGGTAAGTGACCCATCGTCGCATCGCGGTTCGGGCGCTACGGAACATCCGTTGGCGCCCGAACTATTTTTGAGGCATGAAGGCCCCCCTGGCTACCGGTTTGAAGGCCTTGTTCCTCGGCTGTTGCCTGATATGTGGTCCGATCACCCGGGCCGGCGGGCCCTTCGTACCCAAGGCGGCCGTACCCAAGGCCGATTCCGTACAGGTGGTGCGGGAGGATCAGCGCTGGGTGGGCAGCGGTCTTGCGTTGCTGCTGGGGCCCTTCGCCGCACACCGGATCTACTTAGGCACCACCCCCCGGGTGGCGGTGATCTACGGCCTCACCTTCGGTGGGTTCGGGGTGCTACCGCTGATCGACCTGGGGCACCTGCTGTTCGCCAAGGACCTGACCCCGTTCCGCGACAATGATCGGGTGATCATGTGGGGGCGGCCGAAGGAGCAGCTCACTCCACGGTAACGCTCTTGGCCAGGTTGCGAGGCTGGTCCACGTTGCGGTCCAGCATCACGGCGATGTAATAGCTGATGAGTTGCAGGGGCACCACGCTCAACAGCGGTACCAAGGGGTCGGCCGTTTCGGGGATCTCGATCACATGGTCCGCAAGCTGCTTCACCACGGTATCGCCCTCGTTGATGATGGCGATGATCTTGCCTTTGCGCGCCTTCACCTCCTGGATGTTGCTCACCACCTTCTCGTAGCTGGCACCTTTGGTGGCGATCACGAACACGGGCATGGCTTCATCGATCAGGGCGATGGGGCCGTGCTTCATCTCCGCAGCGGGGTAGCCCTCCGCATGGATGTAGCTGATCTCCTTCAGCTTCAGCGCGCCTTCCAACGCCACGGGGAAGGTGTATCCCCGGCCCAGGTACAGCGCGTTGGTCGCATCCTTGTAGATGTCGGCGATGTACTTGATCTGGGCCTCGGTCTGCATCACCTTCTGCACCTTGTCGGGGATGGCGTCCAGCTCGTTCAGCAACCGGTAGAAGTTACTTCCGCTCAGGGTGCCCTTCTTCTGGCCGATCATCAGGGCCATCAGGGTGAGAACGGTGACCTGGGCGGTGAAGGCCTTGGTGCTGGCCACGCCGATCTCCGGCCCGGCGTGGGTGTAGGAACCGGCGTGGGTCACCCGGGCGATGCTGCTGCCCACCACGTTGCAGATGCCGATGATGGTGGCGCCGCGTCCCTTGGCCAGCTCGATGGCCGCTAGGGTATCGGCGGTCTCCCCGCTCTGGCTGATGGCGATCACGATGTCGTCCTCGTTCACGATCGGATTCCGGTAGCGGAACTCGCTGGCATACTCCACTTCCACCGGGATGCGTGCGAACTCCTCGAAGAGGTATTCGCCTACCATGCCGGCATGCCAGCTGGTGCCGCAGCCCACGATCAGGATGCGCTTGGCATTGATGAACTTCTGCTCGTAATCCTTGATCCCGCCGAGGACCACCTCGCCCTTGGCCAGGTTCAATCGGCCACGCAGGCTATCCCTGATGCTGCGCGATTGCTCGTGGATCTCCTTGAGCATGAAGTGGTCGTAGCCCCCTTTCTCCAAGGCTTCGAGCTGAAGCTCCAGTTCCTGGATGAACGGGGTTTTCACCTGGTTCTTGATGTTGCGGATCTTCAGACCCTGCCCACGATCCATGACGGCGATCTCGCCGTCCTCCAGGTATACCACGTTCTTGGTGTGCTCCACGATCGGGGTGGCATCGCTGGCGCAGAAGAATTCCCGGTCGCCAAGGCCGATCACCAGCGGCGAACTCTTCCTTGCCGCGACCATCACATCGGGGGCCTTGCGGTCCAGGACCACGATCGCATAGGCACCCACCACATTGGCCAGGGCCAACCGCACGGCCTCGCCCAGGTCCACGCCTTCGCTGCGCTGGATGTCGTCGATAAGGTGTACCAGCACCTCGGTGTCCGTGTCGCTGTGGAACACATGGCCACGATGCACCAATTCTTCTTTGAGGGGGGCGTAGTTCTCGATGATCCCGTTATGGATCAGGGCGAGGTCGCCACTGGTGCTGCGGTGGGGGTGTGCGTTGGTGTCGTTGGGTGGCCCGTGGGTGGCCCAGCGGGTATGGCCGATCCCCAATGTGGCGGAGGTGGATCGTTCCCCGATGAAGGCCTCCAGGTCGCTGACCTTGCCCTTGCATTTGTGGATCGCCAGCTCGTTGTTGGCCAGCAACGCGATGCCTGCGCTGTCGTAGCCCCGGTACTCCAGGCGACGCAACCCGTTGATCAGTATCGGATAGGCTTGTTTATCTCCCAGGTAGGCTACGATCCCGCACATGTCCGCTTCAGTATGTGGTAAATGTAAGCAGCAGCCTCATGGGCGTTGTCGGATGCCCAGGACCGCACAGCACCACGCGGTTCGCGCTTACCCCGGAGCTTCCTGCCACCAGTTCGATCCCGGTATCGGGAAGCGTGCCGTTCAACACTTGGTTCGCGTAGCGGGTGATGTTGAAGTGGTACGCTTGTTCGGTGGTGTTGAATTCGCCCCCGATGCCGGTGACACCACTGAGCTGGTCCGGAAGGAACATGTCGGAGCCCGCGCTACGCCGGAACAGCAGCAGTGTGGTCGGAGGTGTGTAATAGGGGTAGTACGAGCCCCGCACCGGTACCACGAGTTCCGCTTTGGAGAGTGCCTTGCCTTCACCCGCGAAGCTGGTCAGATCCGGAAAGCGGATCGCGTTCCGATAGCCACCGAGGGTTTGTAGGTAGAGGGAAGAGGCCGGTGAGATGGTGTCGTTGAGCGCCTCGGTGAGCTCGGGCGCCAAGGCCAGGGAAACATCACGTTCGGCACTGGTGTACCGCACCCCGGAGGAGGAGGTGACCAGGTCCAGCGTCCGCTGCAGGTCCGGCTCGTTGAGCAGGTCCCGGTAGTACAGGGTCACCTTGGTATTGCCTCCGGTGGTGTTGATGTGGAACACGCCACCTTCGTAGGGTGCCTGCATACCGTTCTCTACCGACACCTTGATGCCCTTGAAGAAAGTGGTGAAGGCGGTATTGTCCGCCAGGGGCGCTTGGCCGAATTCGCTCAGGATCCTTTGGGCCAGGCTGATCTTCAGGGGTAGGCGGATCTGCGGCACAAGGGTGTCGTCGCCTATGATCACATTGGTGTACGGCGATGGGGTGATCTCTCCACGATGCGGGAGCACGAGGTCGTCGGCGATCACCTCCGGCTGCCGATCGCTGCGGTACACGGTATCGGCCGAGAGGGCGGTGGCCAGCTCCTGGACCACGAACCGTTGGCGGTTGAGGTTGCCATAGTGGGTGTTAGGGGTTTCGAACGCCAAGGCCAGGACGATGCTGTCCGCCACCAGCCCCGAGGTCTCCAGGCCTTGGCCGATATTGTTGGAGGTAAGCCGCAACTGGGCCACCAAGCTGGTCTTCAGCACACCGAAAACGGGATCGGTGTAGGCGCCTACCAGGTTCCGGGAAAGTCCACTGGTCTGGATCGCGTTATCAAGGTAGGTGTAGGCGTGGAGAGCGGCGGTATCCGTGGCCAGGCCCATGGGGTCCCCGGGTAACAGTTCCAAGCCCAGGTCGTCATCGGGTTTCTTACAGCCCGAAACCAGTGCTACAAGCAGGAGGCTGGCCAACAGCCCGAGGGTCGGGTTGTTGGACCGGAGCGGGTAAATGGTGCTCACGGGTTCAGACGAGGGCTTCTTCCAGTACCCCTTGGTAGAAATCGGCGTGGGCCTTCACCGCGTCGGCCCCGTTCGCAAAGGCCATCACGGGCTTGTCGTACGCTTTCACGGCGTTCTCCAGCCCTTTGCTCAGTTTGGGCGCCGAGCGTACCACCGCGTCGGAAAGCCCCATGCCGAACTTCACCAGGTCGTCCGTGGTGGGTTTGTTCAGCCCCTTCAGCAACTCCTTATCGAAGCCCTCCATGGCCAGTTTTTTCGCCAAGTCCTTATCCAGGGCCTCGGATCGCTGGTCATGTACGCTGAAGATCAGCTTCGTGTTCTCGAAGTGTGGGTCGTCGTTGAAGTGATGGCGCACGTAGAGCGGAACGAACGCGGTCATCCAGCCGTGGCAGTGGATGATGTCCGGTGCCCAGCCTAATTTGCGCACGGTCTCCAGCACCCCTCGGCCGAAGAAGAGCGCACGCTCATCATTGTCGGGGAAGAAGTTCCCTTCTGCATCGTGGGTGTCGGCTTTACGCTTGAAGTACTCTTCATTGTCGATGAAGTACACCTGCATGCGCGCGCTCGGAACACTGGCCACTTTGATCAACAGGGCGTGGTCCGTATCGTTGATGATCAGGTTCATCCCGCTCAACCGGATCACCTCGTGCAACTGATGGCGACGTTCATTGATGCAACCGAACTTGGGCATGAACACCCGGATCTCGTTTCCCAGATCGAGAATGCCCTGGGGTAATTGCCGAGCTGCCTTGGCCATCTCCTCCGGGCCGTCCATGAAAGGTTGAATGGATTGGGAGATGGTCAGGACCTTCACGTTCTTCAAGCTCATGGTAGGGGATGCGAATTGCGGGGACAAAAATATAGACTTTTGAGCGGAATTTCAACACGGAAGCCTAGCTTCGGCCCCTTCTTCCCATCACGGAACCCGCGCCCCGCTTGGATTTCATCAACTCTCCAACCGCCATGGCCCGGTGGACCGCCGACGTTCGTCGTGCCGGGTGTACCGTGGGCTTCGTTCCAACCATGGGCGCACTCCATCAAGGGCATCTCGATCTGGTGGAGCGCGCAGTGGCGTTGCACGGGAAGGTGGTCTGTAGCATCTTCGTCAATCCGCTGCAATTCAACAACTTAGAGGACCTGAAGCATTATCCCAGGCAGCTTGAACGGGATCAAGAGCTACTGGAGCAGGCCGGTTGTGATGCACTTTTCGCTCCGGAGAAGGAGGCCATTTTCGCCGATTTTCAGCCACATACCTACGATCTGGGGGTATTGAACGATCACTGGGAAGGGCCCTCGCGGCCGGGACACTTCCAAGGGGTGGTGAATGTGGTGGAGCGGCTGTTCCACTATGTGCGACCGGATGAAGCGTTCTTCGGGGAGAAGGATCGCCAACAGCTCACCCTGCTGCGGTATATCGCGTTGCGGGAGCATTGGCCGGAGCGGGTCACGGCATGTCCAACGGTTCGTGCATCCGATGGCCTGGCCCTGAGTTCGCGGAATGCCCGGCTCGATGCCGTGCAGCGCGAGCAGGCCACCATACTTTACAAGGCGCTGCAACGCGCGGCCGAGCTTGCGTTCCACGAGTCGGTGTCCACGGTTGGCCAGGTGGTTCAAGCGGTGCTGGCCCAGGAACCCACCTTGGTACTCGACTATTTCGGTATTGCCGACCATGACACGTTGGAGCCGATATCGGAATGGGGTACGCGTGACAAGGCGGTGGCGCTGATCGCGGCGCAGGTGGGGCCGGTGCGGCTCATCGACAACATCACCTTGTTCCGGTAGCCGTCGGCAGGTCACCTGCATACCTTCGCGGCCCATTTCCAGCCATGACCATTGAAGTCATCCGGACGAAGATCCACCGCGTTACCGTTACCGAAGCCAACTTGGATTACATCGGTAGCATCACCATCGATGAGGACCTGATCGATGCCGTGGGTTTGGTGGAGGGCGAGAAGGTGCAGGTGCTCAACGTGGATAACGGTGAGCGCCTGGAGACATATGTGATCAAGGGCGAGCGCGGGAGCGGGGTGATCTGCATGAACGGCCCTGCGGCCCACAAGGTGAAGGTGGGGCACGTGGTGATCATCGTATCCTATGCCCACATGGGTCTCGATGCGGCCCGGACCTTCCGGCCCAGCATCGTCTTTCCGGACGAGCGGACCAACCGACTGCGTTCATGAAGAAGCGGGCGTCGGCGATCCTCAAGGTCATCATTCCGCTGGCGCTTGGCATCTGGTTGGTGTTCAGTACGTACAACGGGTTGGACGTGCACCAGCGCGAAGAGCTCTTCAGCGCGTTCCGTGAGGCCAACTGGTGGTGGCTGTTCTTGACCATGTTCCTGGGGTGGTTGAGCCACCTGAGCCGAGCGTGGCGGTGGCGTTACCTC
This sequence comes from Flavobacteriales bacterium, assembly GCA_008016945.1. Next base: position 45,961 of record SSGN01000099.1, on the reverse strand, counting down.
TTGCTGCACCTGGGCCATCCGGTGGGTCTCTGGAATGCATACCACGCGGTGATGTCGGGCTACTTCATGAACATGCTCGTTCCGCGAGCGGGGGAGGTGAGCCGCGGGCTGGCGCTCTATCGGTCCGACGGGGTCCCCTTCGAGAAGGGTTTCGGGACCATCCTGGCCGAACGCGCCGTGGACCTGCTGATGCTGTTGGGCATCGCCGGGGCGACGCTGCTGCTACAACGCGACAGCATCGATCAGCTATACGAACGGGTGGTCGCATACCGGGTTGGCCAAGGGCCGGGTACACCATCCGTGCTGGCGACCTGGGGGGTATGGATCCTGGGTGGCCTGGTGTTGGCCGGTGCCCTGCTGGCGTGGTTGGTATGGTCCCGACCGGCCTTGCGCGCTCGCGTGCTCGATGTCGTCCGTGGGGTGGTCGCCGGGGTACGTTCCGTGCTGCAGACCCGTCATAAAGCCCAGTTCCTGGTCCACACGTGCTTGATCTGGGGCCTGTATGTGGGGATGTTCTGGATCGGCTTCCAGGCCCTTCCGTCCACGTCCACCGTTCCGTTGGCGGGGATCATGGCCGGGTTCATCGCCGGTAGTATCGGGATCGTGCTCGTACAGGGCGGTATCGGCGTGTACCCGGCGTTCGTGGGCCTGATCGTTTCCATGTACATGCCCGCCGTGGAGGGTGGCGGCGCGATCCAGCCCGATGCACTGGCCATGGGTTGGCTGCTTTGGGCCGCGCAGACCAACATGTTGATCGTACTGGGTGGCCTGTCGCTACTTTTGGCGGCACGGGATCGGACCCCGGAGACCACATGAGCGCAGAAACCGCCCCAGCCCTTTCGGACAAACGCATCATGGACCTCGTTCAGGTGCAACGCTTGGTGAACATCTGGCGCATGAAGGGCGACCGGGTGGTGTTCACCAATGGGGTGTTCGACATCCTGCACCGTGGTCATGTGAGCTACCTGCAAGAAGCCGCGGCCTTGGGCGATCGGCTGATCATCGGCTTGAATAGCGATGCCAGTGTGCGCCGTTTGGGCAAAGCGCCGGACCGCCCCATGAATGACCAGGAGAGCCGCGCCAAGGTGCTTGCGGCATTGCGCCTGGTGGATGCCGTGGTGATCTTCGACCAGGACACCCCGCTGGAGCTGATCCAGGCCATCGGACCGGATGTGCTGGTGAAGGGTGGCGACTGGTCCGAGGACCGGATCGTGGGTGCCGATGTGGTCAAGGCACGAGGCGGCGAAGTGCGCTCGTTGAAACTGGTGGATGGGTTCTCCACCACGGCGTTGGTCGAGAAGATCCGCCATGGCAGCTAAGCTGCGTTCAAGGTTCGTTTGCCAGAGCTGTGGCAGCAGTCACCCGCAGTGGCTGGGTCAATGCAACCAGTGCAAGGAATGGAACACCTTGGTGGAAGAGGTGGTGGATCGGGTGGAGGAGAAGCGCGGCACGGCGGCGAGCGCAAAGAGCCGAAACCCCGTGCCGGTGGCCATCGAGGCGATCCCGGCACAGGACGGACCGCGGATCATCCTGAACGACCGTGAGCTGGCGCGGGTCCTGGGTGGGGGCCTCGTACCGGGAAGCATCACCTTGTTGGGCGGCGAACCGGGGATCGGGAAAAGCACCCTGCTGCTCCAGACGGCCCTGCGGAATCCGCACCTGAAGACCCTGTACGTGAGCGGCGAGGAGAGTGAGCACCAGGTGAAGATGCGGGCCGAACGGCTGGAGGGGACGCGCAAGCTGGGCATGGCGAACGCCGAGCACGGCTGCTACGTGCTCACCGAGACCAACACGCAGAACATCTTCAAGCATATCGACGCGCTGAAACCCGGCCTGGTGGTGATCGACAGTGTGCAGACCCTGCATACCGCGGTGCTCGATGCCAGCCCCGGAAGTGTCGGACAGGTTCGGGAGTGCACGGCAGAACTGATGCGATTCGCGAAGACCACGGGAGTGCCGATGGTACTGATCGGCCACATCACCAAGGATGGCTTCATCGCCGGACCGAAGGTGTTGGAGCACATGGTGGATTGTGTCTTGCAGTTCGAGGGGGATAGGGACCATGCCTATCGCCTGTTGCGGCCCTTGAAGAACCGTTTCGGAAGCACCAACGAATTGGGCATCTATGAGATGCAGGGCAGTGGGCTGGCCGAGGTGGAGGATCCCAGCCAAGTGCTGTTGGGGCGGCGCGAAGAGCGACCCAGCGGCGTGGTGGTGGCGGCCACCATGGAGGGTATGCGCCCCTTGCTGATCGAGGTGCAGGCCCTGGTGAGCAGTGCGGTGTACGGCACGCCGCAACGCAGTTCCACCGGTTTCGACCTGCGCCGTTTGAACATGCTGCTGGCGGTGATGGAGAAACGCTGCGGGTTCCGGCTGGGGCAGAAGGACGTGTTCCTCAACCTGGCGGGGGGCTTCCGTGTGGAAGAGCCTGCGATCGATCTGGCCGTGGTGTGCGCCGTGCTCAGCAGCAACGCCGACATCGCAGTACCGATGGACGTGTGCTTCGCCGGTGAGGTGGGGTTGACCGGCGAGATCCGCCCCGTGACCCGCACCGAACAAAGGATCGCGGAAGCGGCCAAGCTGGGTTTCGCGCGCATCTTCGTACCGAAGGGCACCAAGGGCATCGCCCCGGCGAAAGGGATCGAAGTGGTCCAGGTGGGCCAGGTGAGCGAGGTGCTCGGCCACCTCTTCGGTTGATCACACCTGGCGGAGGATCCCCTCTGCGGCCCATCGGCCGGTGCTGAACGCACCTTGGAGCAGGAAGCCACCGGTGGGCGCGTCCCAGTCCAGCATTTCCCCGGCTACGAAGAGGTGAGGATGTCGCTTCAGCGCGAGGTCCTCGTTCACCTGGTCCATGGCGATGCCTCCCACCGTGCTGATCGCTTCGTCGATCGGGCGGAGCCCACGAATGGGGATGCGTACCTGCTTCACATCCTGGGCCATGGTGCCACTATCCAAGAAGCGCTGTGCCGGGGTGAAGGCCTTGAGCACGGCCCAGGCGGGTCGGTCCATACGCAGTGCGGCGGCGCGCTCCCTCCATGCCGCATCACGCAACTTCTCTTGGATCCGCGCGGTCGTCAGATCGGGTTTCAGGTCGATGAAGAGCTCGGCCATACCATGCGTGTGCAACTGTGCACGGACCTCGGGGATCAGCGGATAGATCGCGTTGCCTTCGAACCCGTGTTCGGTGATGGTGAGCTCGCCGCGCACGGTCTTCTCCCCGCACCGCACGGCGATGTTCTTCAGCGGTTTTCCGGAATGCGGCTGTAGTTGCCCCGGCATCTCCACCACCACTCCGCAGTTGCTCGCTTGGAAGGGTGTCGTTCGTACGCCGATCCGTTCGAAAGCTTCGGTCCATTCGCCCGTGGATCCGGTCTTTGCCCAAGAGGCGCCACCCAAGGCGAAGAGGTAGGCGGTGGCATCCACGGGGTAGGTTCGTTCACCGCTCGTGATCAATGGGCGCGCTGTTCCGGAGAATCCCACGAAGCGGTGCTCGGTGTGGAAGGTCACGTTCTTCGCCTTCACGTGGTCCACGATGGCCTTCAACACCTCGGCCGGCTTGATCCCACGTTGGGGGAATACACGCCCGCTGGTCCCCACGAAAGTGGGCACACCGATGGACGCCAGCCAGGTGCGTAGCTCTTCCGGACCGTAGGCCTCCAGGATCGGCCGCATACGATCGATCGGTGCGTAGTGGGCGTACATCGTTTCACCGACCGCGCCGTTGGTGATGTTCAAGCCACCATCGCCCGCGACGAGGAACTTACGGCCAGGGTTGCGACCTTGCTCGTAGAGGTGGACCTCGCAGGTATCGGCCAAGTGATGGGCGGCGAGGAGGCCAGCGGGACCTGCACCGATGATGGCCACCTTGGGGCGTACAGGGTTCATGGTGCGTAGATCTTGCACAGACCGCGGAAGACCCCCGACCAGGGTACCCCGCCAGGCTTCCTGCCCAGCCGCACGATCACTACCTCCCGGGCTGGATCAACGTAGATGTACTGCCCCAGGATGCCCTGTGCCATGAAGTCGCCTTGATCGGAGGGCAGCCACCATTGGTATTGGTAGTGGGCCGCACTGCCATTCGTCGTGTCCACCATGGTGCTGCGTTCCACCCAGGTTTCGGGTACCAGTTGTTCTCCGCGCCAAGCGCCCTTGTGCAGGTATAGCGATCCGAGCTTGGCGAAGTCCCTGGCTGGAGCGTTCAAACAGCAGAAGGTCTTCTCGATCCCGCCCTCCTTCCGGTCGATGCTCCAGGACGCCGGGTATTCCATGCCCAGGGGCGACCAGAGGCGGTCCTGCACGTATTGCGTGATGGTGCGCTGATCCCCCTTCGCGCGCAACGCCCGCTCCAGGATGAGGCCCAGCAGTTGGCTGTTGCCGCTCACATACGTGAAGCGTTCCCCCGGTGCGTGCTTCAGGCGCATGCGTTCCATGTACCGGTACAAGCGCCGACCATAATAGAAGCGTGCGGCCGAGCCCAGGGGGTTCACATAGCTCTCGTTGAAGTCGAGGCCGCTGGTCATCTGCAGCACGTGCTCCAGGGTCACCGCGTCGAAACCGTTCTTCTTCAGCTCAGGTACGAAGTCGGTAACGGGCTGTTGCACGTCCGTGATCAACCCATCGGCGATGGCCGTACCGATCAACATGCTCATGACGCTCTTCGCCATGGAGAACGAGGTGTGGATCCGGGCGGGATCATACCCTTTGAAGTACCGCTCGTAACGGATGGTATCGCGATGGATGATGAGGAAGGCCACCGTGGCGTGGTCTTCGAGGAATGCGTCGAACGGGACTTCCTTCCCCTTCATGGAGATGGTCCTGGGCCCACGTTCGACCTCGGCCATGGGGTAGTGGAAAGGCTGTGCCGCCGGTACCAATGGCCGCGAGGGGAACTTCTCGTGATCGCGGGTGTCGGCGAAGTTGTACCAGAAGAACCGGCCTATGGTGCAGCCCTGGAGCAGGAGGCAGGCGGCCAGGGGTACAAGGATCCGATGCAGCATGGGGACAATGTAGGGCACATCACCGTCCGTCGTAGCCTTCCAAACATCCGACCGGACCTGGTGGCCCGATGCGGATGGTATGCACGCATACCAAGGTAGTTTTGCGCCATGCAGAAGGAGCATCCTCGAATGATCGAGACGCGCTCAGCCACCTTGGAGCTGGTTTCCGAGGCGTTGGTTGAGCTGCGTTTCAAGCCGGATGTGAAGTTGGATGTGGAGCGGATGGCGGAAGTGGTCCACGCCAAGCGGGAGCTGATCGCGGGGCGCCACATGGATGTGTTGGCTGTTTTCCCGGTGGAGCTGGATTTCGAGCTGGGCGTATTGAACGTGGATCATCATGCGGAGCATGGCGGCTGTCATGGGGCCAGGCGCTTGGCATTGGCGGCCCGGAGCGCGTTCAATCAACGGATCTTCGACATCTACTTTCGGTACCATCCACGCCCGCACCCTACGGGAGTATTCCTCACCGAGGAGGATGCCCGGAAGTGGTTGGCGGTGGGGATACCCGAGCCCTCGGCTTCATAGTACCGATCGGACATTCAGTAAGCGGCCGACGATGTCCGGTCGTTCTTCCACAGGTGATACCAGGTGCCTCTTGCAAGGCCGAAGGTGTGGACCGCAGGGAGCGCAGCTACTGCGGGCCGGGCCTTTGGAATAGGTCTCTCGGAGAAGGTATGGGGAAGAAGAGCAAGCCGATCGGCTGGTATCGGATGTTCGAACGACACAAGTCTGTTCGGTGGGGTTCCCGGGTCGATCGGCGATGGCGCGATCGACCATTTCAACCAACGAACATGATCACCCCAGTGGATGGGTTCTTGGGTTGGATCCGCCAGAAGCCCTCTATCGGGGATCACTCCTTCACCAAATTGTACAGCTCCTTCAGGTCGGGGATCAGCACCACGTCGATCCTGCGGTTCTTCGCCTTGTCGTTGGGGTCGACCGGTACGTATTCGCCACGGCCCGCTGCGGTGATCCGAACGGGGTCGATCCGGCTGGATTCCTGCATGATCCGCACGACGCTGGTGGCCCGTGCCACACTGAGGTCCCAGTTGTCCTTGTATGTGCTGCCGCCCGTGATCTTGTCCGTGTCGGTATGGCCTTCGACCAGGATGCTGAGGTCCTTCTCGTTCTCGATGGCCTTGGCGAGTTTGCTGATCGCCTCGCGGCCTTTGGCATCCACCGCTGCGCTACCACTGGGGAAGAGCAGTTTGTTGTCCATGCTCACGTAGATGCGCCCGTTGCGCTGTTCCACGGTGAGGCCCTTGCCCTCGAAGCCGGAAAGCGCTTGGCTCACGCGCCCCTTGAGGTCTTTCATCGCGGCATCCTTCGCGTCGATCTCGGCCTGCAGGGCGGTCAGTGCGGCTTGTTTCTCGCTCATGCGTTTGGCCAGGGCGTTCACACTGTCCTCCTTGTTCTGCAGGTCCAGGCGCATGGCCTCCAGGTCGGAGAGGAGTTTCCGGTTCTCGCTGCTGTTCCCCGCCAGCAGGGCATTGTACTTGTTCAACAGCTCGTCGTTGAGCTTGTTGATCTTGTCGTACTGAACGGTCATCTTCCGCAAGGAGGTGCCCAGCACGGTGGTATCGCGTTCCAGTTCCCCGACGCGTTTGGTGAGGTCGGCGAGCCGGACCCCTTGATCGTCCATGGCGGTCTGTGCGGCGAGGGCCCGTTGGTTGGCGACTTCGGTCTCCTGTTGCAACGCCTTGGCGCGTTGTTCCATCTCTTCGTACTTGCGTGCGGGCACACAGGCTACGATAAGCAGGGAGAGCAGGGCGGGCACCACGGCCTGGAAGGGCTTGCGCAGCATGGGCTTGGATTTTTCTTGTGACCGCAAAGTTCCAACCCGTCACCTCCGCTGTTCCACGGAAGGCAACATTACTTTTGAACAAGCCGTTGCAACCATTGGATGACGAATGTTCGGGCCACCGGATTGCCGATGGATTGGGCGTATTCGCCCACCATCGACTTGGAGCTCAAGCAGTACATGCTTATGGGCTATGTACAGCGCGTGAAGTCACGATTCTCGGAGCGCAAACTCTATCCCTACCTGGCTGATGTGCGTTCCCGGACCGATGACCTGACCGAACTTCAACGTACGAAGCGGGCGTTCGTGCGCACCTTGAGCCGACCGCTTATCGGCTTGGATCCGAATACCGGCGCACTTCTTCGTGCCCCGATCCCCGAACATGAACCATTGCGCGTGATCGATGAGGTGATCGAGTTCGCCGTACCCAGTTTGCGCCAGTTGCTCGATCAGGGTCTACAACTCCAGGAAGAATTGCTCCGTCAAGTGAGCTTCACACCCATCGGGGTGTTGCCTCTGTATGTTTCCGAGGGATGGTTGTTCCTGCGGCGTGGGCGCGAGGCACGTCTGTATGCATACGCCGTTCCGGCCGTGACCGACCAGCAGCCCGAGCTGCCTCACCGGAACATGCACACCCGGTTCGTGTACAGCAGCACCCTCGATCTCGCGAACACCTTCGAGCACATGAAGGCGGCATTGGTGGATCGGTATCCCGAGCTGCCCAATCCGGCCACCTTCGCCGTGGGAACGGATGTGGACCTCCCCTGTATTGAAACGTTGATGCCGTTGGCGAAGCGCATGGTCCTCGCCCACATGGCCGCACATGCCTGATCACGCGGACGATGCCTAGTGCGCGTGGCGGTGCCTGCGGGAGCGTTTTCCCGGGAGAGGTCCAGGCGGGATCGTGGTCGTAGGAGGCCTGCGAAGAGATCCCCAACAGATTCTGATACCATTTGGACAATACGACCGGCCGAAGATGTGCGGCCTTTTTTCCGCCGGCCGATACGGGAGTCCGGTTGTAACGCCGAAGGCGTGGATCGCAGGGAGCGGAGCTGCCGAGGGCCGGCGGAGAGGCGCTCTATCGTTCGCCGCGTTGTGCGGGATCGAACCATACCCCGCGTAGGTCAGTATGGTCCATGCCGTTCAAAGGAAGGTCGCGCACCCATGGTTGAAGGAGGCGTACCAACCGTTCGTGGTACAGCGGAGTCACGGGCATGTCTTCCATCGCCAGACGTTCCGCACGCGCCAGGAAAGCCATCCGCTCTGACCTGTTCGAGGTGCGCAGGGCCTGAGCGAAGAGCCTGTCGTATGCCTGGTTGCTGTAACGGGTGCTGTTGAGGTAGGATGGTGCTGAAGTATCCGCAGGTACGCTCGCGCCATAGAGGAGCGCAAGGAAGTTCTCCGGGTCCGGGTGATCCACGATCCAGCCTTCTCGCCAGAGCTGGGCCTTGCTGAATTCCACGCGTTCGAAATGCTGGTCGGTGGGTAGTACGGTGGTGGCCACCCGCACTCCCAGGTTCCGTGCCAGCATCTCTTGCACGGCTCCGGCCACCTTGATGTATCCAAAGCCTTCGCTGCTCACCTGTAGGTACACGGCGGGAAGTCCGGTGCCATTCGGGTATCCAGCCTCGAGGAGCAGCTGTTTGGCGCGTGTCGGGTCATAGACCAGGGTCGGTATGGAATCATAGGGATAGTCCGCGAAGCCAGGCGGAACGATACCATGTTGGGCGGGGAACCCAAGGCCGCTCAGGACGGTGTCCACCAGGCTTTTCCGATCGATGGCCATGGAGAACGCACGGCGTACGCGAACATCGTTGAAGGGTGGCTTCCGGGCATTGAAGCCGTAGAACTGGATGTCCAGGGCCGAGGTGGTCTGGACTTGAAAGTTCGTGGCATCGCCCAGCACCCCGGTCCGCTCCAGGGGTAGCCCTGTGATCGCGCTCAGGTTCCCACGTGTGAACTCGTCGAACTCGCGCAGCTTGTCCTTTTCAAAGGTGCACCGGATCGCATCGAGGAAGGGGTATGGGTTACCGTGTTCATCTTGCCCCCAATAGTGGTGGAAGCGCTCCAGTACCAGCACCTCTCCGCGCGTGAATTGTTTCAGTTGGAATGGGCCGGTACCCACCGGGTGCCACATCGCCGCGTCCCCGTAGTGTTGCACCAGCTCTTTCGGATGGATCCAGCAGCCATGGTGTGCGAGGGTCTGGAGGAAATTCGGGTAGGGTGAGACCAAGGTGATCCGCACCGTGAGCGGGTCGATCGCTTCCAAGCCCTTCACTCCCGGTGGTGGTTCTCCTGCCAGCGTGGCGGCATAGTGCGAATTGGCCCCAAGCACCTTGTCCTGGAACAGCCAGAACATCTGGTTCATCGGATCATGGGTGCAAAGAGCGGTGAAGCTCTCCACCACATCGGAGGCCGTTAGGGTTCGCCCCACGCCATTGGCGAAGCAGGTGTCGTCGTGAAAGCGCACCTCGGGCCGCAACTGAAAGGTGTATACCGTCTGGGTCTCGTCAATGGACCACGATCCGGCCAGGGAAGGCTGGATGGTCAGATCCTGCGGGTCGAAACGCACCAGTCCTTCATAGACCTGGGCGGCCACACGGTGCTCGGCCGATCGGGTGAGGCCCAGCGGGAACAGACTCCCCAGGTCACCACTTTCGTTCATGTTGAATACCCCGCCGTAGTATTTTCCTCCTTCGGCCTGGCGCACGCGGGCCGGTTCTGGCGACGAGCAGGCGCAAAGAAGGGCGATGAGAAGAAGTGGAGCGCAGCGCATGAGGGAATGAGGAGCTACGGTCAAAAGTATCCGTGTGCCGCAGCGTGGTTCCGGACCCCGCACTATCCGCATCAACATTGCGTTGGTGATAGGCTCCACGAGGGTTCCAGTTGGGGTACTTTTCGGACCCCGCATGAACAGCGCCTGTCTCCGCCCGACCAGCACGCACAGGCTTCGGCACCTGCCTGTGGCCCTTGCACGGAGCATGGCCTGGTGCATGCTGGCCTTGGGGGGGGCGGTTGCGGCCCAAGGTCAGCCGGCATCGAGCCTGAGGGTTCGGTACATCCCGGTGTCCGCGGACAGCCTTGTGGTGGATAGCATGAGCATCGTCCCGGGAAGCTTGTACCTGTTCGCCAACGGAACACCGGTCGGTCATCAGGCGTACACCTTGGACCCCTATCGCGGGGTGTTGTACTGGCAGGAGCGCCCCACGGTGGATAGTGTCCTGGTTCGCTATCGCGCCATGCCCATCGCCTTTGGTCGGGTCCAGTTCAACAAGGATCCGGAACGGTCGATCACCTCTTCCGGCGATCGTCGCGACCCGTTCCGCTACGAGCCCCCCAAGCAGAACAGCGAACTGATCGGAGGCCACGGGTTGAACAAGAGCGGAAGCATATCGCGGGGTGTGCTTTTCGGCAACAATCAGGACCTGGCCGTTAACTCCACGTTGAATCTGGAGCTGAACGGACGGCTCTCGGATCGCATCCATGTGCTGGCCAGTGTCACGGACAATAACATTCCGATCCAAGCGGGTGGCAACACATTGGAGTTACAGGACTTCGATCAGGTCTTCATCAAACTATTTGAAGGCGACGACCAGAAGGGATGGGCCCTTGTTGCCGGCGATATCGTGTTGCAACGGCCGAAGAGCCACTTCCTCACGTACCTGAAGAAGACCAAGGGCCTCAGCTTCGATACGCCATTGAGGTACGGCGAAAACGCACAGGCCAGGGTGGGTGTGAGCGTGGCCATCAGCAAGGGCAAGTTCGCGCGCAATACCATACAAGGTGTGGAAGGCGTACAAGGCCCATACCGTTTGCAAGGCAATGAGGCCGGCTCCATCATCATCGTACTCTCGGGAACGGAGCGCGTGTTCATCGATGGCCAGGAGATGATACGCGGCCAGGAGAACGACTACGTGATCGATTACAACACCGCCGAGGTCACCTTCACCGCGAAACGGTTGATCACCAAGGATCGACGGATCACCGTGGAGTTCCAGTACTCCGACAAGAATTATGCGCGTTCCTTGGTGCGGTTGGGACACACCGTTCAATGGCCCAAGAACACCCTTCGTTTCGATCTGTACAGCGAACAGGATCATCGGAACCAACCCTTGCAACAGCAGCTGAGCGACACGGAGCGAGAGGTTCTCCGCCTTGCCGGCGACGATCCTTTGGCGGCCATCGTGGCCGGCGCGGACAGCACCGGTTACGCCAATGATCAGGTGTTGTACCTCCGGACGGATTCCCTCGGGTATGCGCCGGTGTATGTGCACAGCACACATCCTGATTCGGCACTTTGGCGCGTCACCTTCACCCAGACGGGTCCGGGTACCGGGGACTACGTTCAACAGGAGTTCACGCCCAATGGCCGGGTCTTTCGGTGGGTGGCACCGCAAGTGGTGGATGGGGTGCTGCGGCGGATGGGGGACCATGCTCCGGTGCGTGTGCTGGTGGCCCCACGGGCGCAGCGATCGCTCACCATCGGTCTGGACCATGTGCCCGATGCGAACACCCGGGCCACCGTTGAATTGGCGTACAGCAACGAGGATCGCAACACCTTCAGCGATGTCGGCGATAGCGATGATCAGGGTTACGGTCTGATGGCCCGTGGCGAACACGCCTTCGGATTGAGCCGGTCCGACAGTACGTTGCAGTTGGTCGTGAGCGCGGAGACCGAAGCGGTCTCACGTGGCTTCCGATATGTGGAACGCTACCGGGCGGTGGAGTTCGACCGGAATTGGAACATCCTCGGACTTTCGCTGACCGGCGACCAAGTGTTGGCGGCTACCGGATTGAAGCTGCGCCGCAAGGGTATGGGAGGTGTCGGCTATGGTGCGGCCACCTTCCAAGTGGACGACAGCTACCGCGGATGGAAGCAGGAGTTGACCAGCGATCTGCACGTCCATCGGACCGATGTGGTGGGCACCGCCAGCTGGCTCACCACCACCAAAGGGCGCCATTCCGACTTCCTGCGGCACAAGGCGCTGGCGCAGCATCGGTTCAAGGCGGTCACCGTGGGCTATAAGGATGAGCATGAGCGCAACCTCTTCATCGCGGAACCATCCGGCGGATTGAACACGGGGAGTTATCAGTTCCATGAATGGGAGGCGTTCATACAAAGCCCGGATACGTTCAAGAACAAATGGCGGATCGCGGGCGGCCAGCGATGGGACCGCACCACATACGACAGTGCGCTCGTGGAAAGTGCACGGGCCACCAGCTACGGCTTTTCCCTTGACCTTGCGCGCAACCCGCGTAAACGGCTGGCCACCACGTTCACGTACAGGAGGCTTGATGTGCCGGACAGTACCTTGACCACGCAGCGGCCGGAGAACACGTATCTGGCCAGGATCGATCACGACCTCACGGCGTTGAAGGGAGCGGCCGTACTGGATTTGTTCTATGAACTGGGGTCCGGGTTGGAACAGCGGCGTGAGTACATCTACATCGCGGTCCCAACGGGCCAGGGGCTTTACATCTGGAACGATTACAATGCGAACGGGATCAAGGAGCTGAACGAGTTCGAGCTGGCCAACTTCGCATACGAGGCGGACCATTTGCGTGTGTTCGTGCCCAGCAATGAATATGTACGCACGTTCAGCAACCAGTTCAGCACCTCGTTGGACCTGCGCCCGGCCGTGCTTTGGGCGGAAGCCACGGGGTTCAGGCATTGGCTGGGCAAGTTCTCCGACCTGGCGTCGTTGCGCATCGACCGGAAGACCGCTGCCACGGACATGACCGATGCACTGGATCCATTCGTGGATGAGGCCAAGGATACCGACCTCACAAGCTATACGTCGTCCATCCGCAATGCTTTCTACTACGACCGGACCAGTCGGAAGTGGAGCATGGACCACGCCCTGCAGCGCGACCAGAGCCGGAGTTTGTTGGTGAACGGATTTGAGTCGCGCTCCCGCCGGTTCGATACGTTCCATGTACGTTGGAACACCACCCGCCAATGGACCGTGGAGATCGAAGCGGAGCGTGGTTCGGTGGCCAACGGTTCAGACCTGCTCTCCGGCCGCACCTACAAGGTGGACCAGGAGGGGTTGCGGCCGAAGATCACCTGGCAACCCAACACCTCGATGCGGGCCATCGCCACGTTCAAGCTGATCGAGAAGAAGAACCGGCCCGAGTATGGCGGTGAACGTGCCCGGATCCAGGACCTGGGCCTGGAGTTCCGTTACAACACCGCAGGCAAGGGTAGCTTGTTCTTGACCGCCAACCACGTGGCCATCAGGTTCGATGGGGTGGTGAACACGCCCATCGGCAACGAGCTCTTAGCGGGTCTAAAGCCGGGCACCAACATCACTTGGAGCGTGGGTTTGCAACGGAACCTGAGCAACAATCTACAAGTGGACCTCACGTATAATGGAAGAAGGTCCGAGGGCGTGCCCATGGTGCATGTGGGTGGGGCCCAAGTAAGGGCGTTCTTCTGATCCGGTGGTGGCCAGGTTATACCATTTCGCACCAAGGAGTAGGCCGATCCATTCGGTCTTTTTCCGCATGACTTCTCCGTCGTGATCGTTCCGTAGCACCGGCCCTCGGCTCCGCTCCCTGCGATCCACGCCTTAGGCGTTGCAACGACCCCGCTGTATCGTCCGGCGATAGGAACCTGTCGCATCTTTAGCATAGGCCTTGGTGCGAAATGGTATTGACCAAGGGAGGTCGCCCGGATGGTGAACGAACGTAGAGGCCACCACACCGAAGGGAGAGGCCCCCGTTGAAGCAGGAAGCCCCGGCCATGGCCAGGGCTTCCAGTCGTCGGATGAGGTTCAGGTCACTTCAGCGTGAACTTGGATTCGGACACCTTGGCGCCAGATTCGTAGATCTCCACGACATACTGCCCGGTGCGCATCTCGCCGGAGCCATTCCAGAAGATGCACGCATCAACGGGTTGGTTCTGATAGTTCACCTCGCGTTTGGCGCTGTACTCTCCCTCTACGCCATTGAATTTGAACCGGTTGTTGGGGTCGCCAGCGGGCAGTACCGAGCCGTCGGGGCTGATCACGCGCATATACAGGGTTTTGTCGCCAGCGTCGGTCACCGAGTTCTGGCCCAAGGTGAAGCAGCACTTCACCATCTCGGCCTTCTTGGCGCGATCGGTATCCACCTGTTTGCCATTGTTGCGCATGAACAGGGCACCGGCGTTGATGGTGGTGGTGTGCAGCACCGCACCCTTGGCGATCTTGCCTTCCAACGCGGTCTTTTCGGTGGTGAGGGCTTCTTTCTGGCCCTTCACTTCGCCCAGTTCCTGGGTGAGGCCCACGTTCTGTGCGGTGAGGGCGGCATTGGCCTGGTTCAAGGAGTCGATGGTGACCACGTAGCCTTTCATGATCTTCCGCAGGGTCTCGGCCTCCTTCTTGGCTTTCGCCAGGTCGTAGTTCCCACGTTTCACCTGATCCAGCAGCCCTTCGATACGCTCCCGCTGCGCTTCCATCTCCACGGTAAGCTGCTCATTGTCAGTCTTCAATGTGTCATACGATGCCAGCATGTTCTCCAGCATCACCGTCACATTCTCTTTCTCGCTGGTGATCGCGGCCACTTGTTGCTGGGTCTGTTCCACCTCCTTGCCGCGGTTCATAAGCATCCAGAACATCACCACGTTGCTGAGCAGCAGGAGTACCACCAGCAGCAATAAGCCGGTGTTGGAGCGGTTCTTGGATCCGGGGTTGTTTTCGCTGTTGTGTTCCATAGGGGTGTTCCCGAATCGTTCGGGACCGCTAAATTACAGGCACCGAAAAGGGGGCATGGAGAATAACGTTCCGCTTATCAACAAAGTATTGAACCCATGACCACCGCCATCGCAGGGGCGTTCCGCGATCTCGCCGGGCTATTCCTTCCACGGCGATGTGGTGGTTGTGGGCAAGGCCTGCGGCACTTCGAGCACTGCTTGTGTTCCTTCTGTGAGGCTGATCTGCCCCGTACCCGGTTCCATGATGACCCGAACAACCGGGTGGAGGTCCTTTTCCGAGGCAAAGCGCAGCTCGAAGCCGCGAGTGCGTTCCTCCTTTTCAACCCCCATGGCATGGTGCAACACATGCTACACCGGATCAAGTATCAGCATGATCGCCAGTTGGGCCTGGAGTTGGGCCGTTACATGGGGGAGGACCTTCGGCGGAGCGAACGCTTCGCTACGGTGGACCTGCTCATACCCGTCCCGCTGCATCCCCGTAAAGAGCACATGCGAGGGTATAACCAGAGTCAGTTACTGGTGGATGGAATGCGCGAACGGTGGCCAGTACCGGAAATCGGTAAGGGGTTGGTCCGCGTGGTGCGAACGCCATCGCAGACCCGCCGGAACCGTTTGGATCGCTGGTTGAATGTGAAGGAGGCGTTCCATCTACCGGAGCCGGAGAAGCTGCGCGGCAGGCATGTGCTGATCGTGGACGATGTGGTGACCACAGGCGCCACCTTGGAAGGCTGCGTGGCCGCTCTCCGCACCGTCCCGGATATACGGATCAGCGTGTATGCGGCCGCGTGTGCATGAGCCATTGGGGCCAGGGATACCTTTGCACCAACATCGCATGCAAGAACAGATCACTTTACCTGCTACGGACGACCGGGTGGCGCTCTTCACGGCGCTGATGCCACAGATCCGCGAACTGCTGCGCGAGGAGCGGGATCCGATCGCGGCGTTGGCCAACGTGGCCGCTGCGCTACGACAAGCCTTCGGGTGGCATTGGATCGGTTTTTATCGTGTGATGGGGGCGGAGTTGGTGCTCGGCCCCTTCCAGGGCCCCGTGGCTTGCACGCGGATCGGTTATGGCAAGGGGGTATGCGGCACCTCCTGGCAGGAGGAGAAGACCATCATCGTACCGGATGTGGCGAAGTTCCCCGGCCACATCGCATGCAGTGCCGCTTCTCGATCGGAGATCGTGGTGCCCATCCGCGATAGCGATGGTCGCATCGCTGCCGTTCTGGATATCGATAGCGTGGTGGAGGGCGACTTCACCGTGGTGGATGGCCACGCACTGGAACAATTGTGCGAACTGCTCGAGCCCTTGTTCTAATGGGGCGTTCCGGTGTGGTGCTGGCGATGGTCGTGCTCTTGGGCGGCTGTGCGAGCGTGCAGCCCATTTCTGGCGGGGAGCAGGATGTGAAGGCACCGGCCCTGATCCATGCGCGACCACCGGATCGCAGTACCTCGTTCAATGCGCGTGCCATCCTGCTCGAGTTCGATGAACGCATCCAGTTGGATCGGGTGCGCGAGCGGATGTTGGTCTCCCCGCCGTTGGACACCGCGCCTGATGTGCGGCTCGTAGGCCCCACACGGCTCGAGGTGCGGTTGAACGCCCCATTGGCCCCGAACACCACCTACACGTTCAACCTGGGCGAGAGCGTTAAGGACCTGACCGAAGGGAACATCGCCGCGGGGCTGAGCTACGTGGTGAGCACGGGACATACCGTGGACAGCGGGATGGTGGCAGGGGCCGTGACCAATGCGTTCACCGGTTCAGCCGCGAAGGGGATCCTCGTGGGCCTGTACGCAGCAGGTGATACGAGCGCTTTCAGGACGGGGAGGCCGGCATACATGACCCGTACCGATGCCGCAGGGAGGTTCACCATTGGGAACCTTCCTCAGGGTCGCTTCAGCGTGATGGCCTTGCAGGACAAGAACGGCAACTACCGGTACGACCTGCCCAATGAGGAGATCGCGTTCCTGGATGGCGACCATGTACTGATCACTTCGGACTCTTCCGCTGCCCCCGTGGACTTGCGGGTGTTCCTGCCCGTGAGCGCACGCCAGCAGGTACGGGCCTATACGGTCACCGCCGATGGCGCGTTGGAGGTGGTGTTCGCAAAAGGCGTCGACAGCGTGCGGGTAAGGGATGTGGGGCGCGAAGGAGGTTCCCTGTCCTGGACGCCCGAGTATTCCACAACACAGGATACCGTGCTGCTTTGGCCGTCGGACACCACCCTGTTGGCTTCCGGCAGGTACGAGACCCAGGCAGGGTCGGAGGTGGTCGACACGCTTGGCTATCGACCTACGCGCAAGCGGCCGTTCCATACCGGACTGGCCGCACAGCTGATCGAGGGTAACGAAGGTGCATTCATCGTGCTGCGGAGCAGCCGACCGATCGCGGAATGGGACAGTACACGCATCAGCTTGCGCAGCGATAGTGCGGATGTCCCCTACCGTATCGGTCGAAAGGGCCTCCGGTCCTTGGCCTTGGAGTTCGAGGCGCGTGATGGAATGCCATTGCGATTGCTCGTGGGTCCGAAGGCCGTACACGATATCCATGGCGGGGTCAATGACTCGCTGCGTGTTTCGCTGGGCGCGGCCATGGAGCGTTCCACGGGCACCCTGGAGGTGAACCTCTCCGGCCTGGACCCCACGCGGCGTTATATACTACAGTTGCTTGAAGGACAACAACGCGTTCAACAGGAGGTCCGGGTAGTGGCTGCCGATCCAGTGGTGCAATGGAAGCTGCTGTCTCCGGGCATGCGCGACCTGCGACTGATCGAGGACATGAACGGTAACGGACGATGGGACCCCGGGGAGTGGGCCACGTTGAAGCAGCCGGAGCGTACCTGGTACCATACGGGGTCCGTGAACATTCGAGCGGCCTGGGAGGTGAAGGTGGATTGGCCCATCGATGGGCGTTGATCCACCTGGCACGGTGGCACCCGTTCCGTGGCAGGCTGGCGATCGCGGTCGAGGGTGGCCGGGGCCTGAGAGGCTTTTCCGCTCCAAGACCGGGATGGGGTGACTTGCGGGTCGCTTGTCGGTCCGCACCGACCATGAACCTTGGTCGTGTGCCTTGCGTAGAAAGGCCGCCACCACCCTTCACTCTTCGGTGGTCGATGATGAGCCGTTGCATACTATCCACTCTTGGAGCCATACGTTGGAGCCGCTGGTGCATCCTGCTCCTCGCGGTCATTGACCTGCATGTTTCGTTCGGACAGAACGCAACGCTCGTTCCCACGCGCGGCACTCGATTCTGGACTGGATTCATGCAGAACGGCTTCGGGGCACAGACCCTGAAGGTGCAGGTCATCGCGCGTAACGCGACCACAGGCACTGTGAGCATCCCGCTTTCCGGATGGAGCACCACGTTCAGTGTGGCGGCCAACGGGGTCACCGTGATCGATATCCCCACATCGGCGGAGAACACCGGCTCGGGGGTCGTGGCGGCCAAGGGGGTGCTCATCCAGACCCAGGATAGTGTGAACGTGGTGGCCACGAGCCTACAGAACTTCACGCACGAAGCTTCGCAGGTCCTTCCTGAAGCCGCTTTGGGCAACCGCTATCGAGTGGATGCCTATCAAGGTCTTCCGAACTTCAACAACCTGCACAAGAGCGAGCTGCTGGTGGTGGCCACGCAGGATGGAACCCAGATAAGGATCACCCCATCGGTCAACAGCTCGAGCGGCCAGCTTGCTGGGGTACCTTTCGTTGTGAGCCTGAATGCCGGGCAGACCTATCAGCTTCAAGCCGCCACCGATGCACTGGACCTGACCAATACCATCGTGGAGGCCACCTCGGCCAGTGGTACTTGCCGCCCGTTCGTGGTGATCGGTGGTTCCATGTGCGCCACGGTCCCTGGCGCATGCCAGGCTTGCGACATGATCTTCGAACAGCTCGTTCCCACCTCGGCATGGGGTACGCTATACTACACCGCGCCGGTTCATGGGGTGAACACCAGCACGTACCGGATCCTCGCCGAAGAGAACGGTACCACGGTCACCGTGAACGGTGGGGCCCCGATCATCCTGAACGCCGGGCAACGGCATGAGATCAACGGCAGCACGTCGCCGGTCTGCATCCAAGCCAGCCAACCCGTGAGCGTGGTGCAGTTGATGGAAGGTTACAGTTGTGCCGGGAATGGCGACCCATCGATGTGGTTGGTGTCCCCGGCAGAGCGCATGTCCGAACAGGTGGCGTGGCAGACCTCCGCATCCTCGCTCATCACCCAGCACAGCGTTAGTGTGGTGGTGCCCAACGCGGCCGTAGGTCAGCTCACCCTCGATGGCGCGGTGGTCCCAGCGGGCCAGTTCCAATCGTTCGCGGGATGCAGCGATCGCAAGCATGTGAAACTCGCTGTCGCACCCGGTCGGCATGAGCTCCGCGCTGCGGCAGGCCTTCAGGCCTACATGTTCGGGACCGGGTATGGGGAAAGCTACGGGGCCAGTATCCATGATGTGAGGTCGGTGCCCGTACCCCAGGACTCCATCGTGTGTGGTGGCGGCCCCATCACGTTGAACGCTCCGGAGCCGCTGAACAACCCGGTTTGGACGGAGGCGGCGTCACCTTCCACCGTGTTGGCCACGGGCCTTTCCTATGCGTTCACACCCGTACAGACCGGTAGTTACACCGTTTCGGGCACCTCGCCCTTGAGCGGATGCCCACGGAGCTTCACCTACCATGTGGGGCTGCCCCTCACCATTCCGACCTGGCTCACGGCGAACGACGAGCCGGAGATCACCATCTGCCAGTATAGCTCAGTGCAATTGGCCTTGGTGCCACCACCGGATCCGGCGTGGTTCGAGATGCAATGGACGCCAGCGTTCTCCTTGAGCAACGACACCATCGCCGACCCCATCGCCACACCAATGTCGACCACATGGTACCGGGCCCGGGTGTTCAGCCCGAGTGGTTGTGGGAACCTGGATGACAGTATCCGCGTGAATGTGATCCCGGCGAGCATCGTGGAACTGGAGACCACGGTACAACCTGCTGCCATTTGCGTAGGTCAGACCGTTCAGCTGGGGAGCAAGGCACTGCGTGCACTGGCCATGGACCTGTTCGATGGCGCACCCGGCAGCAGTTGGACCGCGATCCAGGGCGGGGTGGTCAGCGATGTCTGTGGTAGCCATAGTGGGAAGGCGCTCTACTTCAACGGCGCGGGCCAGCGTTATGCGCAGACCACCGCGTTCAACACCATTGGTGGAGGCAAGCTTAGGTTCCAATTGAAGGTCGCCACAGGAACGGCGCCATGTGACGATGCCGACATCGGCGAGGATATCGTGCTGGAGTATTCGACCAACAACGGAATCAACTGGACCTTGATCTCGACGTATGACGAAAGTGGATACCCGGACTTCACGCCGATCGATGTGAGCATCCCTGTGGGTGCGCAGCACACGACCGCGATGTTCCGGCTGCGCCAGCTTTCGCACAATGGTGCCGGCCACGACAATTGGGCCATCGACGATTTCCTGATCGGTCGGTATGATGATGCATATCTCAGCTATGCGTGGAACGGACCTGGGCCGTTGAACAACGCCGGCTTGTACAACCCCGTAGCCACGCCAACCACTTCCGGCTGGTACGTGCTCAATGCCACCGATCCCGCGGGAGGTTGTGTCTACCAGGATTCGGTGTACGTCCGGGTCGATCCCGCGTTCAGCATCGCGGTCACACCGAACACCACGCTCTGTGCAGTGGCAGGCACGCCGATCTCCGCCACCCCTTCCTCCGGATCCGGCATCACCTACGCATGGTCGCCGAACAACGGCACCCTGAGTGCCACCAACGTGCAGTCGCCAACGGCCACACCGGTCACCACCACCACGTACGGTGTCGTGGCCACAACGGACATCGGCTGCACGGCCTCGGGCCAGGTCACCATCACCGTGGGGCAGTTGCTCAGCATGGATGTGAGCGCTTCCAACGATACGCTGTGCCAGGGCCAGTCCGTTCAGTTGCATGCCGTGGCCGATGGTGGTTCGGGCCTCACCTACGCCTGGACCGGTGCCGGTCTCTCGAGCACCAGCATCCCCGATCCCGTGGCCACATCCACGCAGACCACGACCTACACCTGCACGGTAACGCACACGGCAAGTGGTTGTCAGCTGAGCCAAAGTGTGACCGTCGTGGTGACCACCGGGTACACCGCCAATGCCGGACCGGATCTGACGCTCTGCTCCACGTTGGGCCACCAGCTCGCTGTACAGCACAACGTGCCGAACCCGCACTACACGTGGACACCGGCGGCCGCACTGAACGCCGCGAACATCGCCGCGCCCACGATCATGGTCGAAGGGAGCGCCACCTATGCGGTGACCATCACCGATGCCAACGGGTGTAGTGTGAGCGATGAAGTGGTGATCACACGGGCTTTCGCTGGCGTGCCGGCGCAGGCCACGGCCAGTGCCTGTGCGAGCACTCCACCCACGATCACCGCACCGGCCACGGGCGCCAGCTACATCTGGTCCACGGGCCAACACACCGCCAGTATCGTACCTGCCGTTTCCGGTCCGCATACCGTGACGGTGACCGATGCGCAGGGATGCGAGGTCTCCACCACCTTCCAGGTCACGTTGCACCCGATGCCCGTGGTCGATCTGGGTCCGGACGTTTCCCTGTGCGGGGTCGGCCAATATGGCCTGAACGCTGGGAATTCGGGCAGTGCGTTCGCTTGGAACACCGGGGCTACCGGCCAACAGTTGATGGTGACCACCAGCGGGACCTACTCCGTACAGGTGACCTCCCCGTACGGGTGCGTTGGCAGCGATGCCGTTTCGGTGGCCTTGAACCCGTTACCCACCGATGTGCTGGCGGATGTGAGCAGCTGCATCACCTCGCCGGTGATACTGAACGCGGGGAATGCCGGAGCGACCTACACCTGGAGCATCGGGGCCACCACGCAGAGCATACAGCCCTTGGCCAGCGGCACGTATAGCGTGACCGTGACCACCGCGCAGCAATGTTCGGCCACCTTCGATGCCGTGGTCGATCTGCTTCCCGAAGTACACGTGGATCTGGGGCCTGACACCACGGTCTGCGCTGGGAGTACGGTCACCTTGGACGCCGGCAACCCTGGAGCGAGCTATACCTGGAATACGGGAGCGACCACACGAACGATCACCACGACGAGCGCTGGGACCTACTCCGTCACGGTGAGCAATGCGGCATGCAGCGCCACCGATCAGCGCATCATCCAGGTGCGGTCACTGCCCGCGGACCTGTTGGAGGATGCGACACGTTGCATCGGCGAGAGTGTCACCCTCGATGCGGGTATCGATGAGGTGACCTACGTATGGAGCAATGGCGGAACCGGCCGTACGATCCAGGTGCAACAGGGTGGAACGTATACGGTCACCCTCACCGACGACATCGGTTGTTCGGCGACGTATGACGCCGTGGTGCAGTTCGTACCTCCTCCGGTCGTGGAACTTGGGCCAGATACGGTGCTCTGCGATGGTGAGGTGCTCCTTCTGGACGCGGGCGTTCCCGGCGCCACGTACATATGGAACACTGGTGCCACCACACGGACCATACCTGTAAGGAGTGCGGGCGTTCACAGCGTTCAGGTGAGCAATGGGTCGTGCCAGCGTACCGATTCCATCAGCGTAGGCTTCAATCCCTCTCCGGTTCAAATGGCGACCCGACAGTTCCGCACCTGCCTCGGCGAGGAGGAGCATTTCGTACGGATCGATGCCGGCAACACCGGATCGCGGTACGACTGGAGCACAGGTGAGCATTCACGGGTGATCCTCGCAGGTGCCTATGGTTGGTACGTGGTGGAAGTGACCAACCAGTTCGATTGTGCGGCGCGCGATTCCGCAGAGGTGGTCGAATATTGCCCCTCGGCCATCTTCGTGCCGAACACGTTCACCCCGAACGGCGACGGGACGAACGACATCTTCATTCCCGTGGGGAAGAACATCGCGAGCATGCATCTCTGGGTCTTCGACCGTTGGGGGAACCTGCTCTTTGAGAGTGATGATCCGACCATGGGTTGGGATGGCACCTACGCGGGATCCATCGTGAAGAACGACATCTATGTGTGGCGGTTGAGCTACAAGTTCCAGGAAAAGGATGGAACGCTCGGCATGGAGCAGGAGCAAATGGGACACATCCAGGTGTTGCGGTGACCGCTACGGCAGCGGTCTTCCTACGAAGAAGGAGACCCTGTTGACCGCGTTATCAGTCGCGTATGACGAACATGTCGGCGTCCACCAGCACCGGGAACTTCGCGCGGAATTCGGCGAGTGCTTTCCAGTCCAATCGGATGGTCTCCAGGCCCTCCTGCGAAGGCTCCACACGGGAGATCACTTCACCCTTGGGGTCTACGACGACACTGTCGCCGCTGTACGGAAGGCCGTTCCCATCCTTGCCCACGCGGTTCACGCCCGCGACATAGCATTGATTCTCGATGGCCCGTGCCAGCAGCAACGTATTCCACGGATGGCGCCGCACTTCGGGCCAGTTGGCCACGTAGAGCGCGAGATCGTAAGGTGGCTGCGTATCGTTGCGCGAGAACACCGGGAAGCGCAGGTCGAAGCAGATCTGCAAGAGGATCCGCCACCCCCGGCACTCCACCACGTTGCCATCCCCACCCCGTGTATAATGGTCGTTCTCCTTGGCGAAGCGGAAGAGATGCCGTTTGTCGTAAGTCTCCACTTCGCCATCGGGCTTCACGAACAGGCCACGGTTGTAATACTTCCCTTTCTCCTTGATGATGGCGCTGCCGTAGATCGCCGCGTCCAGTGCCTTGGCCTGTTCACGCATCCATTGCACCGTGGCCCCTTTCATCGTTTCGGCGAGTTCACGGCTGCGCATGCTGAACCCGGTGGTGAACATCTCAGGCAGCACGATGAGGTCCGTACGGCCCTTCAATGGGACCAGCTTCTTGGTGAACATCCGACGGTTGGCCGCGGCATCTTCCCAATGGAGTTCGCTTTGCACGATGGTAAGTCGGAGGCCTTTCTTGGCCTTGCGCACGCGCTTGGCCTCCGCCTTCTCCTCTTGGAGCCTGTATCGCTCCAACCGTTCCATCAAACCCGACATAGCTTTTCGATCGCAGCGTCCAAGGTACGGTCTTGTTTCGCGAAGCAGAAACGTAGCAGGTGTTGCCCGGTCGGTGGTTCTTTGTAGAACGGCGAAAGCGGGATCGTCGCTACACCGAATGCTCTTGCCAAGTGCTCCGCGAACGCGAGGTCGTTCTGATCGCTGATCGCGCTGTAGTCCGCCGTCTGGAAGTAGGAGCCCTCGCAGCGCAACAACTTGAAACGGGAATTCGCCATGCCCGTGGCGAACCGGTCGCGCTTGGCCTGGTAGAAGGCTGGGACCTGTTCGTAGTTCTCGGGCTCCTTCATGTACTCGGCCAATGCCACCTGCTGCGGTGTATGCACACTGAACACATTGAACTGGTGCACCTTGCGGAACTCGGCCATCAACTCCCTCGGCGCGAGCGCATAGCCCATTTTCCAGCCCGTGGTGTGGAAGACCTTGCCAAAGCTGAAGATCACGAAGGCGCGTTCCCGCAGGTCCGGATGATGGATCACCGAAGCGTGCGCCTCCCCATCGAAGACCAAGTGCTCGTACACCTCGTCGCTCAGGAGGATGATGTTCGTACCACGCAGCATTTCAGCGATGCGGCGCATGTCCGCATCGCGCAGGATCGCACCCGCCGGGTTATGCGGGGTGTTGATCATGAGCATGCGCGTGCGCGGAGTGATGGCAGCCTTCACAGCATCCGCATCGAACCGCATATCGGTGCCCAAGCGAACATGCACCGATTTGCCGCCGAATAGCTCCACCGTGGGTGCGTAGCAGTCGTAGGCCGGGTCCACGATGATCACCTCATCACCGGGATGCACCACCGCACCGATGGCCGTGAAGATGGCCTGCGTGCCGCCGGCGGTAACGGTGACTTCCGTGTCCGGATCATAGCTGAAGCCATAGAGCCTTTGCACCTTGGCGGCGATCGCCTCGCGGAGAGCGGGCAGGCCGGGCATGGGCGCATACTGGTTGTGGCCGGCCTTCATCGCGGCATCGACCAACGCGCTCAACCTACTGTCGATCGGGAAATCCGGGAATCCCTGGCTGAGGTTGATGGCGCCGCACTCCTGCGCCAACCTGCTCATCACCGTGAAGATGGTGGTGCCTACGCGGGGTAGTTTACTATGAATGGCCATTCACGGAGCGGGAGGAAGAGTAGCCAGTAACCGAAGGATCGCCTGTTTCAATGGACCAAGATCGTTGGTCACCGTGCTCCAGACCGTTGGAATGTCCACACGGTAATAGTCATGCACAAGCACGTGCCGCATAAACACGACTTGTTTCCATGGAATGGCCGGTTCAGCATCCAGCGTCTCTTGAGCGATCCGTGAAGCCGCTTCTCCGATCACCTCTAACTGTTTCACCACCGCAAAGCGCAGCATCGCATCCTGGGCAAGGTCCTCAATGGATCGAGCCATCATGAAACCTTCGATCAACTCGACGGCTTCCAGGATGTGCTGGACGCGGATGCGGTCACCGAGCCTGTCGCGCATAGATCGGAAGGAGGTCGCGCTTCACGTACTTCTCCACATGCGGTGAAAGCGCCTCACGGGTGACCACATCGACCTGCCTGCCCAGCAGTTCCTGAAGGTCCCCGATCATGCCGAAGAAGCCCAAACCGAAGGGCACCGAGCGGTCCAAGTCCACAAGGATGTCCACATCGCTCTGCTCATCAGCTTCGCCGCGCGCGAACGAGCCGAAGAGGTAGGCGTGTACCACCGGCTTCGTGGCGAAGTAGGCCCGCAGTCCTTCGATCTGTTCGGGTGTCAACCGCATACCTCAAAGGTAGCGGCTTCCGTGATGCTGGTGGCAAACGGACAGGCGGAAGGTCGATCGGCGGATGGCATGGACCCCATCCTGCTATCGTGGAGTTGGAATACAGGTCCGTGGTCAAGCTCAGTGGTCTGCTATGCGAGCCCCCTTGAAGGCCCGAACACGGCGATGAACTCCGCCGGGGTGACAATGGCGTTCTGCCAATTTAGCAATGGACCCTACCGACCCAAGAGCATCAGGGGCTCCTCCACCGTCTGGAGAGCCTACCGAGGTTTGAAGCCTATCTGCAATGCATCTGAATTCGCATCATCCGGCCGTCGATCGTCCGATGGCTAGGAGAAGGACTAGAACAAGAACATGGGAACGAGCAACTATGAGCGTAACGTCCTTCCAACCGGTGTCGTGGAGTTCGTGGTACACCCCGCCGATCTGCCAACGGCCAGCGGAGGTCCGGCCGGGTTTGTCATAAAGCTCATTCCCTTCGGCGCATGGCTGTTCAGATTGATCCATGAAATGGCATATGAAAAGCCAATGGAGAAGATACGCTCCTCTGGTGGCCGGTTCTCAGTGGATGGGAATGGGATCCGACAGGGTGATGGCGTTATGATCCCCAAGGATCGGATACATAGGTTGGTGATCAAGAATAGTGTTACCGATGATCCTCGTTACATCGGGACACATGGCCGTGGCATGCAAGAACATGCGCGAATGACGGATCTGAACAGAGCCGCTGCGGTGTCGTACACCTTGGTGGCCGAGGCAGCAGGGCAGGGCTACACGCTCGCTGGAGGCATGACAGAGACTACGGCTTATGGGTTGATGCAGGATGTGCGGGCAGCACTTGGACAGTAGGAACATGGTCGCCCTCTGTCTTCAATGGGTTTGACCCTGCACCTGCCCGCCATTGCCCTCTCTTTTTGACATAGGCGCTTGGCTCAAGTGTATTTCGAGGGTCTTCTATTGGCATGTGCGTGGACGCGCCATGGGAGCCATGTGATCCACCAACAACAGCCTTATACCCGACATTCGGCGAGGACCTTCGTGCGAAATGCGGGATCGGACTCCTGATGCCGAAATGCTATTGTGTCAAGTCTCGATCCGTGGGTTCTACGTTGATCACTCCTTCGTCACCGTGGCCACCAAGTACTCCCGGTTCAATCGTGCGATGTTGGCGATGCTGATCTGTTTGGGGCATTCCACTTCGCAGGCGCCGGTGTTACTGCAGTTGCCGAAGCCCTCCTTGTCCATCTGCTCCACCATGGCCAGCGCACGACGCTTGCGCTCCGGCTTGCCCTGGGGCAGCAACGACAGTTGGGCCACCTTCGCCGCGGTGAACAGCATGGCACTGCCGTTGGGGCAGGCGGCCACACAGGCGCCGCAGCCGATGCACGTGGCGGCGTCGAAGGCCTTGTCGGCATCGTCCTTCGGGATCGGAACGGCGTTGCCGTCCACCAGATTGCCGCTGGTGTTCACGCTCACGAAACCGCCTGCCGCTTGGATGCGGTCGAAGGCGCCGCGATGCACGGCGAGGTCCTTGATCACCGGGAAGGCCGTGCTGCGCCAGGGCTCCACATAGATGGTATCGCCGTCCTTGAACTTGCGCATGTGCAGCTGGCAGGTGGTAATGCCCCGGCCCGGTCCGTGCGGCTCGCCGTTGATGAACAGGCTGCACATACCGCAGATGCCCTCGCGGCAATCATGATCGAAGGCGATGGGATCCTCGCCCTTGCGCACGAGTTCGTCGTTCAGCACGTCGAGCATCTCGAGGAAGGACATGTCCTCGGAGACATCGTTTACCGGATAGTCGACGATCCTGCCTTTGTCATTCGGGCCGTTCTGGCGCCAGATCTTGAGTGTGAGTTTCATGGTGCGAATGTGATGAGGAGAAGAGGTGATGAAGTGACGAAGCAGACCTTGTTCGTGGACCGTTGCATCACCGTTTCTCCAATGAGTTCATGAACCGGAGAAGTCCCGAACTGAGGACGTTCAACATGTTCATCGCGGGTTCGATATCCTTCCTTTCAACCCACCCACGCCGTGCGGCGATCTCCAACTGGGTCTCCACTTCATGCGCGGAACCGCGTGCGTAGCTCAATCCAAGAAGCAGATAGCCCCGTTTGTTGCGCCCCCAACCCTCGGCAATATTCGAAGGCACGGATACGGAGGCACGCCGCACTTGGGTAGTGAGTCCATAGTGCTCCTCCTTCGGGAACCGCGCACTGAGTTCGTAGACCCGGTCAACAAGGTCTATCCCCTGCTGCCAGACCCGGAAATCCCGGAAGTGCGACACGTAGCCTTTTCCCTCTGGTTCGGAAACCTGCGAAACAGCCTCCCCGATCTCGAAATATCCGGTCGGGTCCCAATCCTGATCCTTCAGGCTATAACGTACCGGCTCTTCACTCATGGCCTCTCGTTTACGGTTCTTCTCTTCCTTACCTCTTCTCCTCCTCTTCTCCTCCTCTTCTCTTCCTCTTCTCTTCCTCTCTTCTTCACCTCTTCACTTCTTCACTTCTTCACTTCTTCACTTCTTCACTTCTTCACTTCTTCTCTTCTTCACTTCTTCTCCCTCTCCCTCTCTCACTTGTAACTCCTCTGCGTCAGTTTCACCTCCTCGAAGGTCAGTGGCTCCTTGTGCAGCTCCGCCTTGCCGGCTTCGCCCAGCCACTCCCAGGCGGCCACGTAGGCGAAATTCTCATCGTCGCGTTTGGCCTCGCCCTTCTGCGGACCATCCAGCTCCTGCGATTCCTCGCGGAAGTGGCCGCCACAGCTCTCGTTTCGGTGTAGGGCGTCCATGCACATCAGTTCACCCAGCTCCAGGAAATCGGCCACACGACCGGCCTTCTCCAGCTCTTGGTTGAATTCGTTCGCCTTGCCGGGCACGCGTACATCGCGGTAGAATTCCTCACGGATCCGGCGGATCTCCTGGATCGCTTGTTTGAGGCCTTCGGCGTTGCGGGCCATGCCGCACTTGTCCCACATCACCTTGCCGAGCGCGCGGTGGAAATCGTCCACGGGCTTGGTGCCCTTGTTGTTCAGGAAGTGGTTTATGCGGTCGCGCTGCTCCTTCTCGGCGGCTTCGAACTCGGGGCGCTTCGTGTCGATGGGGCCGGTGCGGATGTCGTCCGCCAGGTAGTCGCTCACGGTGTAGGGTGCCACGAAATAGCCGTCGGCCAGGCCCTGCATCAGCGCGGAGGCTCCGAGGCGGTTGGCGCCGTGGTCGCTGAAGTTGGCCTCGCCCAAGGCGAAGAGGCCCGGCACGGTGGTCTGCAGGTTGTAGTCCACCCATAGGCCGCCCATGGTGTAGTGTACGGCGGGGTAGATCTTCATCGCGTGGTCGTACGGGTTCTCACCGACGATGTTCTCGTACATGTCGAAGAGGTTGCCGTACTTCTCACTCACCACGGCGCGGCCCAGCTCGGTGATCTTCTCGTTGCTCGGGTTCTGGATCTTCTGGATGTTGGCCTGTTGCTTTCCGTAGCGTTCGATGGCCGCACTGAAGTCCAGGTACACGGCCTCGCCGGTCTTGTTCACTCCGAAGCCCGCATCGCAGCGCTCTTTGGCGGCGCGGCTGGCCACGTCGCGCGGCACGAGGTTGCCGAAGGCCGGGTAGCGGCGTTCGAGGTAGTAATCGCGATCGGCCTCGGGGATGTCGCTGCCTTTCTTCTTGCCGTCGCGGATCGCTTTCGCGTCCTCGAGTTTCGCTGGCACCCAGATGCGGCCGTCGTTGCGGAGCGATTCGCTCATGAGCGTGAGCTTGCTCTGGTGCGTACCGCTCACCGGGATGCAGGTGGGGTGGATCTGTGTATAGCAGGGGTTGCCGAAGAAAGCACCACGCTTATGCGCCTTCCATGCCGCCGTGACGTTGCTGCCCATGGCGTTGGTGCTCAGGAAGAACACGTTGCCGTAGCCGCCGGTGCAGAGCAGCACTGCATGGGCGCCGTGGCGTTCGATCTCGCCGGTGATCAAGTTGCGGGCGATGATGCCGCGTGCTTTGCCATCCACGATCACCACATCGAGCATCTCATGCCGGTCGAACATCTGCACCGCGCCCTTGCCCACCTGGCGCATCAACGCACTGTACGCACCCAGCAACAACTGTTGCCCGGTCTGGCCGCGGGCGTAGAAGGTGCGGCTCACCTGCACGCCGCCGAAGCTGCGGTTGTCGAGCAACCCGCCGTAGTCACGGGCGAAGGGCACCCCCTGGGCCACGCACTGGTCGATGATGTTCGCGCTTACCTCCGCCAAGCGGTACACGTTGGCCTCCCGCGCGCGGTAGTCGCCGCCTTTCACCGTGTCGTAGAACAGGCGGTAGGTGCTGTCGCCGTCGTTCATGTAGTTCTTCGCGGCGTTGATCCCGCCCTGTGCGGCGATACTGTGGGCGCGGCGCGCGCTATCCTGGAAACAGAAGGCCTTCACACTGTAGCCCTGTTCCGCCAGGGAGGCGGCGGCGGCGGCACCGGCCAGGCCCGTACCCACCACGATCACGTCGATGCGGCGTTTGTTGGCCGGGTTCACGATGCGTGCGTGTCCCTTGTGGTAGGTCCACTTCTTGTCGATGGGGCCGGGGGGGATCTTGCTGTCGAGCTTGCTCATGGGATGAGGAAGGGGCGAATGGTCAATGGGAGAAAGTGAATGTGAATAGCGCATGGCGAATGGTGGAGCGGTCTCCGACCCATTCGCCATTCACCATCGACCATTCACTTGTGCGGGGCATTTTGCGCGTGGTTCACTGGATCCACTTGAAATAGAACGCGAGGGGCATCAATGCGAAGAGGGTGGGGATCACGATGCTGAAGATCGTGCCACAGCCCGCGATGAAACCGTTGTAGCGTTTATGGTTGAGGCCGAGGCTTTGGAAGGCGCTCTTGAAGCCGTGGAGCAGGTGCCAGAAGAGGCTGAAGCAGCCCAGCACGTACAGCAGCACGATCCACGGGTTCTGGAACACCTCCACCATCACGGCGTAGAGGTTCTCCTGCCCGGCGGCATCCATGCCGTAGTGGTGCAGGCCGGTGATGCGGCTTTTCACCCAGAAGTGCCAGATGTGCATGATGAGGAAGAAGAGGATGAGTGTGCCGAGGATGCCCATGCTGGCGCTGTACCACGTGCGGTTGGCACGGCCCTTCTCCATGGCGTACTTCACCGGCCGTGCCTCCCGGTTCTGGCGCCAGAGCATAAGGCCGTCCACGATATGGAGGATCAAGCCCGCGAACAGGACCACCTCCATGGTGCGGATCAGCGGGTTCTTGGCCATGAACTCCGCTCCGCTGTTGAACGTCACCCCTCCGTCGTTGAAGAAGATGAGGGAGTTGACGGTGGCGTGTACCACCAGGAAGCTGATAAGGAAAAGGCCCGTGAGGGCCATCCAGTACTTCTTGACGAGGGAGGAACCAAAGAGTCCTTGACGGGCCATGCGTTGCGGATTGTCACCGGGGTGGTCACCGGATATTGAGAAGGCAAAATTAGGGTTCGATGGTTTAAGGGGGCGTAGCAGGGTTGGAGGGCGCTTATTTGGAATGGTTCTGATCTGTGGATCTTCAATGGTGACGGAGAGGTCGCCCCCTGTTGAAGGTCAGCTGGATCAATGATCAGCGCGTTGGAGCCAGCCGTACGAAGCCTTTGGATCGGGCGATCCGGTCAGGCCGATCCGATCGGTCAAGGTCAGGGGTTCGCACGTGGCCTCCAGTCGTGCGCACCTGTTTCGATCAACGCACCAAGGTCACGTGTCCCGTGCGCTCATAGGTGTTACCGGAGACTTCCGTGGCCTTCACGCTCCACACGTAAGTATCCACGGGCGCATCCTGCCCCCCGTAACGCCCGTTCCAGCGGTCGTCGAGATCCGAAGTGCTCCAGATCAGCTTCCCCCAGCGGTCGAACACGTTCAATTGGATCGCCACGATATCCGTCCCCCATGCGCCGAACGCATCGTTCCGGCCATCGTTGTTAGGGGTGAAGGCGTTGGGGATGAAGAGGCTACCGGGGATGATGATGGTGACAACGTCCGTTGCGATGCACCCGTTGTTGTCGGTGAGGGTCACGGTATAGGTGGTGGTGCGCTCCGGTGTGGCCAGTGGTGCGGAGATCGTACTATCGGAGAGTGAGTTTCCGGGACTCCAAACGAAGGCGCCATTGCCCACGGCCAGGAGTTGAGCGGCCCGCCCAAGTTCCAGCACTTGATCCCACAGCGCGGTCACCGTGGCTTGTGGGAAAGTGGCCACATGAAGGGAATCGATACCGGTACAGCCGAACGGATCGACCATGCTTACGGTATAGACCATGTCGGCGTTCACTACGCAGATGGGTGTGGCCGAGAAGGGGTCGTCAAGTGCGGTGGTCGGTGACCATGTGTGGGATACACCGGGTGATGTGTGGAACTGGACCAGCTGGCCAGGGCACACGGTGGTATCGGGCCCGGCCATCACGTGGGGCACATGGATATCCACCAGGGCGGAATCCCGAAGCGTGCCACAGCCATTGTGTACCGTGACCACATACCACGTGGAGGTGGATGGTGTGACCACGGGGTTTCGTATTTCGAGGTCCACGATGCCGGGTACGGGCAGCCATTCATAAGACGCTCCGATGGGCGCCCAAAGCTGAACCGGGTTTCCGTGACAGATCGTGGTATCGGACAGTGCAGGCAAGGGTGGTGTGGTGTAGACCAGGGCTTGCAGCGTGTCGAAGATCAGGCATCCATCGGGGGTGGTGATGGTCACGCTGTAGATCGTGGTATCCAACGGAGTGGCCAATGGCGTGGGCAGTGAGGGGTCGTCCAGGGATCCAGGCGGTGACCAGAGATACGTGCCGCCACCCGTGGCATGAAGTGTCACCCCGGTACCGGCGCATACGATCACATCGGCGCCCGCCGAACCCACTGGAGTGATATGATCCAGGTGAATGCTGGTGGTATCGAAGCCGCAGGAACTCTCTACGATAACGGAGTAGGTGGTGGGCCCAAGCGGTGTCACGGTAGGTGCTTGCAACGTGGAATCGTTCATCGTTTGCGCGGGGAACCACGCCCAGGAAAGGCCATCCGATGCGAAGAGCTGAACGCTGGCCCCGGGACAAATGGGGGGGTGCGGAGTGATCGAGGGTTCCGGTGGATCCATGATGGTGATCACGATGGATGCGGTATCGGGCAACACACAGCCGTAGCTGTCACTCATCGCCATGGACACGGTATATACACCGGGGGTCGTGAACGTGTGCTGTGGCTCGAACGCTGAGCTGGTCTGGCCATCGCCGAAGTTCCATGAGAAGACATCGCCTCCCGAACTGTTGTTGATGAACTGCACCGTGCTGGGCGCACAGGAGGTCGTGGGGCCATCGATGCTCACCTCCGCATGAGCGGCCGTGAGGTCGAACTTGAACACACCGAGGTTACAATGGGATCCGTTGACCGTACTCCACGCTCCCGGGGTGGTGGGGAAGTCGTCGCTGTTCTGGCAGCCTGCGCATACCGCTTGGTAGATGGTGCCATTCTTATGGAAGCGGCTCGTTCCGCCATCCACATGTTCGCCCGTGGTGAGGCTGCCGAAGAAGGTGGCGTAGCTCAGGCTCACCGCCTCGGGGTCCAGCACCATCAAGTACAGGTCCGACCCATCGGTGGCGCTTTGGAAGGCGCCGGGCGTTGTCTCCAGCCCGGTGGTGGTGCTGGTGGTTATGCCGGCGAGTTCATTGGCGGCACCCCCCCAGCCACTGAAGTAGATCTGACCACAATTGCTGACCAGGAACGCCGTAGGGGCGAGGAACTGTCCGGGGGAGCCATTCCCGAACACGGTGCTCCAGTTGGATGCGCTCAGGTCGTTGCTCAGTTTGTGGATGAACTGGGAGCTCCCGGGCACCTGGTATCGACCCGGCGAAACGGGATAGGGGCCATCGGTCTGGCCTACCACGAACACCGCATCGTTCGTGTCCAACTGAACAAAGTAGCACTGATCATAGGTGTTCGTGCCGAGGAAGGTGGAGCTCCAGGGTGCCCCCTGGGGTGAATAGCGCATGATGAACCCCTCGGCACTTCCGGCGAAGGTGGCCTTGTAGGGAGTGCCGTGCATGGGAAGGTCGGCACTGGTGGTGCCACCGGCCACGAACACCGCGCCCTGGCTGTCCACCTGCACGCCGTACGCGGCATCGGCACCGCTGCCACCGAGGTAGGTCGCCCATTCCAGGTTGCTCAGGCCGGGGTTCAGCCGGAAGGAGTACGCGTCCTGCTCGCCGCCGCCGTACGCGGGTTGGGCGGGGTTCGCCAAGGGCAGGTCGGTGCTCGAAGTGGTGCTGGCCACCACGGGGTGCTCTTGTGCGTCCAGGATGATCTCGCCACGGAAAGTGTCCCCGTAGTTGTTCTGCAGGGTGTTCTCATTGTTCAACCCATCGTTGTGCGAGCCACCCAGGAAGGTGCTGGCCACCATGGCCGTGGCGGTGGCGTTCAGGTGGACCACGAACATGTCCGTGCCGTTGGGCTGTTGGAACCCGTATCCCGTGTTGAAGTTCACGGGGGGGCCTCCATTGAACAGGGGCTGGAGGCAGCCTGCGGTGGTCGGGAAGTCCGCCGATCCGGTGTGCCCGAAGATGTACAGCTCGTTGGCCGCGTTCACCACCATGCTGTGTGGGGCTTCGCTGGATAGGCCACCGATGTACGTGCTCCATACCAAGGCACTACCGTCCACCGACCACTTGCTCACGCCCACATCCACGGTCTGGCCGTTCGCTCCGGGGTTCAACGGGCCGTTGAAGGAAGCGTCCAGGACCCCGAGGGTGGTGGGGTACCCTGGCTGGAAGACGATACCACCGCCATACAGGTGTCCTGCATCATCGTAGGTGGCGGTGAATCCGAAATTGTTACCGGTGCTGCCGCTGTAGCTGGAGAAGGCCAGCACCGGATCGATCACCAGCTCCCGGCCATGGTCCAGGGTTGGGGGCAGTTGAAAGGAAAGTTCATCGTCGGCGAGCAAGAACCGGGTGAGGATGGGCGTTCGGGCCATATCGTTCGAGTAATAGGAAAGCGGCTTTTCCTCGATCACGTCACCGGCGGTGGTCCGCACCACGCATTGTTCTTCTTCGATCCGCACCGCCACTTGTCCTTCGTACACCAAGCGTATGGCATTGGGGTCGGCACCGGCCGCCACGATGAACTCGTACTTCAGGCCCTTGGAGCCATCCAAGCGCAGGTCGATCCCTGGCCAAACACCATATAAGGTCACCTCGCCGTACACCGCACAACCGGTTCCCCAACGGGCGGGGTCGTCGCCGAGGAAGAAGTTCTCATAGTGGCCGGCTTTGTTGGCCCCGCTCCATCGCTGAGCACGGCCTTGCTGGAAGTGGACTTTGAAGGCGTGCGCCGCATACGGTTCTGCAGGGTGGTCCTGATGCGCGATACCATGCCTGTGCGGCTCACCTCCGCGCTGAAGCACATAGGTGAAGGCCTCTTTCTCGATGAAGAGCGCCCCGTTGGGCAACAGCACACGGAACAGCACCTCGTCGGGCCACTGCCCCCGGTTCTCCGTGAAGGAGGCGACCGGTGCCGAGGCCCATAGCCTGGCGCTGATCAGAAGCAGGAGGAGAAGGCCGGTGTGTCGCACGGTCAAAGACGCTTCTTCCGGCAAGTTATACCTACGGACCATGTGCGCCCGCCCTGGTGTTCAGGTTCTGGGATATGCCGTTCAATGTGGGCGATGGGCATGGTGTGCAAGCAGCGGAGAGCGGCCCTACACAGGGGTAGACAAGTCGTTGGGGTAAAAGGTTGCTTGTTACGGCCTCTAGGTGCCGGGGGAATGCAGGGCCGCATCGGCTCCCGTACCTTTGCCGGGCCAGACGTCCAGAGGTCATCATTCCGGTGGTCCTCATCTCTCGGCGACTGGTGCCAAGAGCCTTGAGCGACGCCATCAAGCACGAATGTGGGATCGCCCTGATCCGCCTTCGTAAACCGTTGGAATACTATCAACAGCGGTACGGAACCCCGCTGTACGGGCTCAACAAGCTGTACCTCCTGATGGAGAAGCAGCACAACCGGGGGCAGGATGGTGCCGGTGTGGGGGCGATCAAACTCGATCCGGTGCCAGGCACCGCTTATATCGACCGGTATCGGAGTACCGACAAGCAGGCCATCCAGAAGATCTTCGAACGGATCCATCGGGGCTACGACGAGGCGGTGAAGGGCGATCCCGCGGCCGGACAAGATGTGGAAGCGCTCAAGCGGGCGATGCCGTTCATGGGCGAGCTGTTGCTGGGGCATTTGCGCTATGCCACCTTCGGCAAGGATGGTGAGGAGAACTGCCATCCGCGGCGGCGTCTGAACAATTGGATGACCCGCAACCTGGTGGTGGCGGGCAATTTCAATATGACCAATGTGGACGAGCTGTTCGAACTGCTCGTCTCCATCGGTCAAACTCCCAAGGAGCGCAGCGATACCATGACCGTGCTGGAGAAGATCGGCCACTTCCTCGATGTGGAGAACGATCGGCTCGCTCAACTACACCGCCAGCTCGGCTACAACGAACGGCAGATCTCGCAGCTGATCGCCGAAAAGCTCGATGTACGGCAGATCCTGGTGAACAGCGCCTTGGATTTCGATGGCGGCTATGCGCTGGCGGGCATGATGGGCCATGGTGATGCTTTCGTGCTGCGCGATCCTGCAGGTATCCGCCCCGCCTATTGGTACGCCGATGAGGAGGTGGTGGTGGTGGCCAGCGAACGGCCTGCCATTCAAACCGCGTTCGGCCTGCGCACCGAGGTGGTGCATGAGCTCACCCCGGGACATGCCCTCATCATCCGTAGGGATGGGCGCTACAGCGAGGAGAAGGTGCGTGAGCCCCTGGAGAAAAGGGCATGTAGCTTCGAGCGGATCTACTTCAGTCGGGGCAGCGATCGTGATGTGTACCGCGAGCGGATCGCCTTGGGGCGCTCCCTCACTTCCGCGATCCTGGATCAGGTGGACCACGACCTCGAGAACACGGTGTTCAGCTTCATCCCTAACACCGCGGAAGTGGCCTGTTACGGCATGCTGAAGGGTGTCGAGGATGAGATCAACCTCATCAAGGAAAGACGGATCCTGGAGCTGGGCCCGTCGCCATCACCGGAGAAACTGCGCGCCATCCTCGCCTTACGTCCCCGTTTGGAGAAGGTGGCGATCAAGGATGCCAAGCTGCGCACCTTCATCACCGCCGATGATGCGCGTGATGATCTGGTGGCCCACGTGTACGACATCACGTACGGCACGGTACGTCCGGGCGTGGACAACCTGGTGGTGATCGACGATAGCATCGTGCGGGGCACCACATTGAAGCAGAGCATCCTCAAGATGCTGGCCCGGTTGGAGCCCAAGCGCATCGTGGTGGTGAGCAGCGCGCCGCAGATCCGTTACCCGGATTGCTATGGCATCGACATGGCCAAGATGGGCGACCTCGCAGCGTTCCGCGCCGCCATCGCCTTGCTGAAGGAGACCAAGCAGGAGAACATCATCGATGATGTGTATGATCGGGCCCTGGCCATGGTGGGCCGTCCCTTGGCCGAGCAGGAGAACGTGGTGAAGGACATCTACCGACCATTCACCGCCGAACGCATCAGCAGCAAGATCGCCGAGCTGCTCACCCCACCGGACCTGGGTGTGGAGGTGCGGCTCGTGTTCCAGACCATCGAAGGGCTTCGTGCGGCCTGTCCGGGTCATACAGGCGATTGGTACTTCACCGGGAACTATCCCACGCCCGGCGGTAATCGGGTGGTGAATCGGGCGTTCATCAACTACCGTGAAGGCCGGAACGTGCGCGCTTATTGAGCGGATACGATCCGCCCGGTGCGCCTGGCCTTTCGGGTGATGCGCGCTCGGCCTTCCAAGGTGGCGTCCGGGTGCAGGATGATGCGGCAGCCTTTGTTCACCTTGAGCTTGGCCTGTCGCGCCAGCACGAGGCGACTTCCGGGCATCAGGTGCAGGATGCTGTTGTTGGCCAGCTCCAGCGTTGCCTTGTCCTCCACCAGGATCGAGGCTCCGGGTTGTGCGGCCATCCGTGTAGGCATGCTGAACCACAGGTGCCCGCCCGCCGTGTCCACCGGGGTCATTCGGGTGGGCGAGAGGGAGCGGTCCAGCAGCAGGCGGTTCCCGCGTGTGATGGTGAGGGAGTGGCCATCGCCACCGCGCAAGGCTGGTAGGGCGATACTGTCGGCACACCACCGTTGATCGCTCACCAGGCGTGTGTCATTGGTGCTCACCCGCACCAAAGCGTCGCCATTGGCGCGCATCTCCAGCAGGTCCACGCGGATGCCATTGAGGTGGATGGTGCGTACATCGGGGGCCTTGCCGTCATGGGTGGCTCTGGAGCCCGTACTGAACAGGGTGAGCATGTTCGCGCTCGATGGGTTGGTGCACATGCCCAAGCTGGATACGCCGCCGGGCTGGAAAGCGTGGTCGGCCTTGCCATAAAGCACCAGGTCCACATCGGGCTTCCCCCGTTCGTGCCGTATCCCGGGTACCCAGTGCTCCGCACGTTGCACCACCCCGTTGCCATCGCGATCGTACACGGGCAGCTCCTGCTCATGGAAGCCGGTGAATGGGTTGGCCAACGCAGGGTCGCGGACGAAGTACAGGGCGTTGGTGCCGAACGGACAGCTGTTGCGCAGGGTGTCGCCGCGCAGATGAAGATCGTAGTTGCCGTTGGCCAGCACGGGACGGAGGTAGTCCGCCGCACCGGCGTAGATACGGGCTCCAATACGTTCCTCGCGCCCCACCTGCATGGTCATGAACAATCCTGGGCGCATACCGGCGACGCACGGGTTGATGCCTTCCCAGTGGAAACGGTCCGTGGGACTGCCATTGCGTGCCTGGCCCTGGTGGTTCTCGATCCAAAGCCATTGTTGTACCCGTTCATTCGGGATGAAGGGCATTCGGATGCGCAGCGCATCGCCGGTGGGAACGAAGTCGCGCAGGACGAAGAGGCCGGTATCGCCCGCGATGGGGTCCAGGTCGCCGTTCACTTCATGGCCTTCCAAATGGCGCGCACGGATCCTGTAGCGTACGCTGTCGGGCTGCCACCCCATGCGATCCCGGTCCCAGGCACAGCAGGTGAGCAGGCTGCTGCCGCTGGCGCCCATCATGCTCCATCCGCCCTGGAGCGGGAGAAAGGTGCTCTCGAACGTTGCGGCGTTGCCCCCACCACTATGGAAGTTGTTCCCACCGATCAGCAGGTGGTTGAATTCGTGTTTGAGGATCTCGAAGGGTAGGCCATTGGCGGCACCGAAACGCGATTGGGTGTCGCTGCGATAGCCGTACAGCTCACCTGGTGAGCCACTATCCGTACTGCCTTGTCCGTGCCCCAGCCCACTGTTCCGTACGATCACCATCAGGTGGTCATAGCTATGGGGGTCATCGGGACCCGGGAGCTTCGGCTCGCCGGCCTTGCCACGGGCCTTCCACAGGTCGAAGTCCGCGATGCCCATACCATGGCGTGTGCGCAGACCTCCCCGCTTGTTGGCTTCCTTCACTGCGTGGATCCCGATGGAGTGGGCCTGATGCACACCCGGGTATTCACTCTCCTTCAGGGTGATCACGGTGTCGATGTGGTCGCCGAGCACGGTGTATCGCCCAAGGGAGATGTCTTGGTAATAGCGGGACACCTCGGCCTGTTGAACGGGCATTGGGAATGGATCGAACAGCTGGTCCTTCCAATGCGGGAGCTGGCCTTTGGGCCAGTGGTGTGCGCCGTCGGGCTGGGGGTCCTTGTCCGGGTTCACATCGAAATCGATCTCGACGAAAAGGACCAGGATACGAATGGTGCCGTGTGGGGAGAGATACCATCCGTTCTCGCTTCGCTGCTCGACCCGCTCCTGTGCATGGAACAGCATCGGGAGTAGGAGGAGTGCGAGGAAGGAACCGAAGCGAGGCATAGGGCCGAAGGTAATCGCCGACCTGCCGGTGGCGCCTACTGGACCTTGGGCGCCTTGTACAGCGGCACGGTGCTGCACGGCTCGCCGAACATCAGGCTCTTCACCACGGGAAGCAGCTTCGTGCTCAGTTCCACATAGGCGTTCAGCGGAACAGGGAGCTTGCTGCAACCCTTCACCACAACGCGAGCGCTACGATAGGGCTCCGTGTCCAGCAGCTGAACGAAGCGGGTGAACACCGCACGTTCCAGCTGTTCCGCATCGCCCTGGGTAACGAATGCGGCGTGCGGCTGCAAGTGGGTGGCCACCAGCATATAGGCCCAGGTGGGCACGATCGCGTCAGCGGAACAATGCACCGAGACGAACTTGCCCTTGTACTGCGACCAGTCGTGTGTCTTACAGAAGGTACGCAGGTCATCCTCCTTCAGTGCGATCTCTTGCCAGAGCAACGGCTTCAGGTCGAACACCACACGCTCAGCAGCCGGGTACAGCTCCTCCAGGTCGAGGGTGATGATCCCGCTCGAAGCGACCTTGTTGATGATGGGGTTTTCGTCGCTCATGGAGCCCATTTGCGTGTTGGCGGGATACGTGTTGCGCTGTGTCTTTGTGCCGTTGCGGTTCGTATTTCCCCGGTGACCTCTGTGCCGCTGTGGTGAACTTACATGAAGCCGAGTTCCAGTTGCGCCGCCTCGCTCATCATCGTGCGATCCCATGGCGGTTCGAAGGTGAGCTCCACCTTGGCGCTCTTCACACCCTGCACACCGGCCGCCTTCTGTTCCACCTCGCCGGGCAGGGTCCCCGCCACCGGGCATGCCGGACTGGTCAACGTCATCTTGATGTACACGCTGGCATCGTCGTGGATCACCACATCGTAGATGAGCCCCAGTTCGTACACGTCCACGGGGATCTCCGGGTCGTACACGGTCTTGAGCGAGTTGATGATGCTCTCTTCGAGGGCTTTCTTCTCTTCGGAGGTCATGGCATGCTGGGCATTGAAGAGAATGCAGTCTCACGCAGAGGCGCAGAGAACGCAGAGAAGAAGAGCCCGTTACTGCATTCCCTCTGCGTACGCTGCGCCTCTGCGTGAAAATGGGCTACTGCTTGCATTATCCTTGGCGTGAGGTAGACGAATAAGCGAGCGCATACCGTTTCATCTGGTCGATCATCGCACTCAACCCGTTCGCGCGGTTCGGGCTCAGGTGTTCGCGAAGGCCGATCTTATCGATGAATTCGGTGGAGGCGTTCAGCATCTCCTGTGGTGTGCGATCGTTGTACACACGCACCAGCAGGGCCACGATACCCTTGGTGATCATGGCGTCGCTGTCGGCGGTGAAGTGGATCAGGCCGTTCTGCGGCGCGGCATGCAACCACACGCGACTCTGGCACCCACGCACGAGGTTGTCGTCGGTCTTGTGCTCCGGCGGGATCAACGGCAGGTCCTTGCCCAGCTCGATCAGGTGCTCATAGCGGTCCTGCCAGTCCGTGAACATGGCGAACTCGTCCACGAGTTCCAGCTGCATTGCGGCCAATGTCGTCGTGGTACTCATCGCAACATCTTGATGGCCTTCTTCACCGCTACCACCATTGTGTCCACCTCCTCCATTGTATTGAAACAAGCGAAGCTCGCCCGTGTCGTTCCGCTCACGCTGAAGCGGTCCATCAGCGGCTGCGTGCAGTGGTGACCCGTGCGTACGGCGATGCCCTGCTGGTCGAGCAAGGTGCCGAGATCGTAGTGGTGAACACCGTCAATGACGAAGCTGATCACGCCCACCTTCTCTTTCGCTGTGCCGATGATCCGGAGCCCCTCGATGGCGAGCAGTTCCTTGATCGCGTGCGCGAGCAGCTCTTGCTCATGCGCGGCCATCGCTGACTTGTCGTAATCCTCCATCCAACGGAAAGCCTCGCCCAGCCCGATGATCCCTGCAATGTTCGGCGTGCCGGCCTCGAACTTGAACGGCAGCTTCGCCCAAGTGCTCTTGGCAAAAGTCACCGTATCGATCATCTCGCCGCCGCCTTGGTAGGGTGGCATCCGTTCCAGCAGTTCCTCGCGGCCGTACAACACGCCAATGCCGGTAGGACCGTAGGCCTTGTGCCCGCTGAAGGTATAAAGGTCGCAGCTGAGGTCCTGCACGTCGACGTTCAAGTGCGCGATGGCCTGTGCGCCGTCCACTACGGTGATGATGCCGCGCTTCTTCGCTTCGGCGACCAATTCCTTCACTGGGTTGATGGTCCCAAGTGTATTGCTGACATGCGAGATCGCGAGGACGCGACAATTAGCTAATTGGCTAATTAGCGAATTGGCTGATCGAATATCCCACTCCCCACTATCCGTGATGGGGATCACCTTCAGCGTTGCCCCATGCCGCTCACAGGCCAGCTGCCAGGGCACGATGTTGCTGTGGTGCTCCATGCCACTGATCACCACCTCGTCGCCCTTCTTCAGTAACAATTGGCCAAGACTTGTCGCAGCGAGGTTGATGCCCGCGGTGGTGCCACTGGTGAAAATGATCTCGTGCGCGTGCTTCGCGTTGATGTGCTTGCGGACGATCTCCCGAGCGGCCTCCTGCGCTTCGGTGGCCTTGGTGCTCAGCGCATGCACACCGCGATGCACGTTGGCGTTGATCGTGGCGTAGTAGGCGCTTTCGGCCTTGATGACGCGGCGCGGCTTCTGACTGGTCGCGGCATTGTCGAAGTACACCAGCGGCTTGCCGTGCACCAATTCCTTCAGGATCGGGAACTGCGCGCGGATCTCTTCGACGTTGAAGGCTGGTTTCACCGCTGTGGTTTTCATGCGTGGAACTGCATTGAACTGCGGCGATGCGAGGACGCAACGGGAACGCCACGTTCGGATCGAATGCAATTGGCGATGCACATTCGTTGCGTCGCTGCGTTGTTGCGGTTAATCCTCATAGCGTTGCGAGCTTGGCATCGATGAGGTTGGTCAACACTGCCTTCCACTCCTCGTTCTGCACCCGCTCCACCACCTCGGTGATGAAGGCATGGGCCATCAGCTTGCGCGCTTCGGCCTCGCTCACCCCGCGTGAACGCAGGTAGAACAGTCCCTTCTCGTCCAGCCGGCCGATGGTGCATCCGTGGCTGCACTTCACGTCGTCGGCGTAGATCTCCAGCTCGGGCTTGGTGTACACCTTGGCATCATCGCCCAGGAGGATGTTGGCGTTGCTCTGGTAGGCGCGGGTGCGCTGCGCGTCCTGCTTCACGTACACCTTGCCATTGAACACGCTAGTGCCTTTTCCGGCCACGATGCCCTTGTAGAGCTCATCGCTGGTGCAGTCCGGCACATTGTGACCGATGTACGTGTGGTTGTCGCAGTGCGTGGTGCCGTTCAGCAGGTACACGCCGTTCAGCTCGGCATGTGCTTCGGCGCCGGCGAGTGACACGTTCACGTCGTTGCGGATCAGAGTTCCATCCAGCGTGGTGGTGCTGAGGCTGAAGTGCGCCTTCGCGGCGACACGAACACCCTCGAGGCTGATGTTTGCCGGGCCGTTCACCTCGTGCTGCAGCTTGTGGAGCGTGAGGCGTGCGCCTTCACCCACCACGCATTCGCGCACACTGTTCACGAAGGCTTCGGGAGTATCCACGGCAATGTGCTCGATGATCACTTCCGCCTCCGCGCCTTCGTGCAGCATGAACAGATCGCGGGGCTGAATGAGGATGGGCCGATGATCATCGGCCCGTACCACATGCAGTACGTGGATCGGCTTCTCCACCTTCACGCCCTTGGTCACCAGCAGGATCAGGCCGTCGGTGGGCGCGGCGGTGTTCATGGCGGTGAAGAGGCGATCGTTCGCAGGTGCAAGCGTGCCGTAGTGCTCCTTCACGGGGCCGTGCGTGAGGTGGTGCTTCAGGCTGTCGATCACTAAGCCCTTCTGGCCCTTCAGATCATCGCTCAGGTCCGCGCGGAAGTGGCCGTTCACGAAGACCACGCGCAGGGCATCGAAGGGCAACCGTGCGGGCAGCCCGACGCCAGCATCCCCCTTCGGCGCAGCATACGACCGGTTGAACAGCTTGGCCACGCGGGTGTACTTCCACGCTTCGGTCTTGCTCGTTGGGATGGGCAGGGTCTTTACCTGGACCAGCGCTGCGGCGGCACCCGGCCATGCCGAGCCTTCGAGCAGCGGCAGCACGGTGGCCTTGGGGTCGGTTATTGTTGTGCTTGTCATGCCGTTGGGGCGAACGTTCGTACGCCCGTACATCATTTATCCCTTCACCCAGTCGTATCCCTTCTCCTCCAGCTCCAACGCCAATTCTTTCGGTCCGCTCTTGATGATCCGGCCATCGGCCATCACGTGCACCACATCAGGCACGATGTAGTCCAGCAGGCGCTGGTAGTGCGTCACCACGATGAAGGCGTTGTCCTTGCTGCGCAGCTTGTTCACGCCGCCGGCCACGATGCGCAGGGCATCGATGTCCAGGCCGCTGTCGGTCTCGTCGAGGATGCCGAGCCTGGGCTGCAGCATCGCCATCTGGAAGATCTCGTTGCGCTTCTTCTCGCCGCCGCTGAATCCCACGTTCAGGTTGCGGTTCATGAGGTCGGCGTCCATCTCCACGAGCTTGGCACGTTCGCGCACCAGTGCGAGGAAGTCCTTGCCGCCGAGTTCCGCTTCACCCCGTGCCTTGCGACATTCGTTCAGCGCGGTGCGCAGGAAGTTCATGTTGCTCACACCGGGGATCTCCACCGGGTATTGGAAGGCGAGAAAGATGCCTTTCCAAGCGCGCTCCTCCGGGGACAATTCGATAAGGTCGGCGCCTTGGTAGATCACGGAGCCTTCGGTGACCTCGTACTCTTCTCGGCCCGCCAGCACATTCGCCAGGGTGCTCTTGCCGGAGCCATTCGGGCCCATGATGGCGTGGACCTCTCCCGGTTTCACTTCCAGGTTCAGGCCTTTGAGGATCTCCTTGCCGTCGATGTTGGCGTGGAGGTTGGTGATATTAAGCATGGCTGATTGGCTAATTGCTGAGCGCTAATTCGCCGACGCTGGTTTGCGCGGGTACTTGTTGCCTTTGATGTCCGTGGTGCGCAGGTAGCGCATGAAGTTGCCGATGTCCTTGCTCTCGTCCTTGCACATGTAGAAAGCTTGGTCGAACTCTTCCTGTGTGATGTGCCCGCGATCAAGCGCTCGATACAACTGTGACCGGGTCTCGCCGATGGACCCCTTCGAGATGGACAGGAACTGAACGAACTCCTTGGTACCATCCCGTTCGAACCCTTCGGCGATGTTGTCCATACACGAGCCTGAGGAACGATTGATCTGATCTTTCAACCCGAAGTCTTTGGCGAACCTATCCTTCTGAGTGAGGGCCCAGATCTCCTTGCACAGCTCGCGGGCTTTTTGCCAGATGCCGAGTTCTTCGAAGGTTGTGATCGTGGCCATGGCCGATTTGCAATTGCTGATTGGCTGATTGCTAATTCGCGTGTGTCGTGCTGTGGATGAGGTGTGGCAAAGGGGGTTGGATCGGTGAATCAGCAATCGGCAATCAGAAATCATCCAACAGATCCCTCAAGGCTTACAGCCAACAACTTCTGCGCTTCCACCGCGAACTCCAT
Organism: Flavobacteriales bacterium; assembly: GCA_008016945.1. Next base: position 1,220 of record SSGN01000099.1, on the reverse strand, counting down.
CGGCAACTGGTTCAGCACCTCCTTGCAGTAGCCGTTCACGATCAGGCTCACGGCTTTCTCCGTCTCGATACCGCGCTGGTTGAGGTAGAAGATCTGGTCCTCGCCGATCTTGCTTGTAGTGGCCTCGTGCTCCACCATCGCACTCGGGTTCTCGCTCTCGATGTAGGGGAACGTGTGCGCACCGCAGCGGTCGCCGAGCAGCAGCGAGTCGCACTGGCTGAAGTTGCGGGCGCTCTTCGCGCCGCGGCCGATCTTCACCAGACCGCGGTAGCTGTTGTTGCTGAAACCCGCGCTGATGCCCTTGCTCACGATGGTGCTCTTGGTGCCCTTGCCGATGTGGACCATCTTGGTGCCCGTGTCGGCCTGCTGCCGGTTGTTGGTCACCGCCACGCTGTAGAACTCACCGGTGCTGTGGTCGCCCTTCAACACGCAGCTGGGGTATTTCCACGTGATGGCGCTGCCGGTCTCCACCTGCGTCCAGCTGATCTTGCTACGCTCGCCCAGGCAGAGGCCGCGCTTGGTGACGAAGTTGTAGATGCCGCCCTTGCCTTCCTTGTCGCCGGGATACCAGTTCTGGACGGTGCTGTACTTGATCTCGGCGTCCTTCAGGGCCACCAGTTCCACCACGGCTGCGTGCAATTGGTGCTCGTCGCGGATGGGGGCGGTGCAGCCTTCGAGGTAACTGACGTACGCACCCTCATCGGCGATCAGCAGCGTGCGCTCGAACTGGCCGGTCATGGCCTCGTTGATGCGGAAGTAGGTGCTGAGCTCCATGGGGCAGCGCACGCCCGGCGGGATGTAGCAGAAGCTGCCGTCGCTGAACACGGCGCTGTTGAGCGCGGCGAAGTAGTTGTCGGTGCGCGGCACCACGCTGCCGATGTACTTCTTCACCAGCTCGGGATGTTCATGCACGGCCTCGCTGAACGCGCAGAAGATGATGCCCTTCTCCTTGAGCGTCTCCTTGAAGGTGGTCTTCACGCTCACGCTGTCGAACACCACGTCCACGGCCACGCCGGCCAGGCGCTTCTGCTCCTCCAGCGAGATGCCCAGCTTCTCGAAGGTCTTCACCAGTTCGGGGTCGGCCTCATCGAGGCTGTTGAGCTGGGGTTTCTTCTTCGGCGCGCTGTAGTAGTAGGCGTTCTGGTGGTCGAGCTTGGGGTAGTGCACGTGGGCCCACGCTGGCTCTTCCATCTTCTGCCACAGGCGGAAGGCTTCCAGGC
>SSGN01000134.1 GCA_008016945.1 Flavobacteriales bacterium | reverse complement strand
GTTTATGGGTGCCTCGAAGAACCACGAACGGATGGCGCACACCGCTATCATTCGTCCAGACGAGGCGCTCCGAAGAGAGGATACTGGATCGAAGTATCCGACTGAGGTGCAACAAAGTATGGGCGAATGAAAGCAAGCGATGACCGCTGTGCTCCTTTCTCATGAACGCGGCCGGAACGAGTTTCTTCGAGGTGCTTTTTTACATCTTGCACCTGTGCTCAACCCGACGACCATGGGAGGGGACCCGCACTCACCGGCTACGAAGGCCCATGTATTGCGTAATTTTGGCCAGGACGGAATGAATACCACGAATTTCAGGAACCAATGGGGTTGAACATGTCTCCTACTGCAGAAGGGATCCAACGACTGAAGGAGCTTTATGGAAGGGTCTCCAAACATTCGCACTACCAGATCATGCCTGACTTTCTTGCGGATCTGGTGGACCCTGTTGCATTGAATAAGCGGTACAGCCGGTACGAAGTGGAGCGCATGGAGTACTTTCAGAAGCACGTCCCCTTCCAAGGTGCAAGGGTGGTGGATGTGGGTGCCAATACAGGATACTTCTCATTCGCATCGGCCCAGGCCGGGGCTGCGGAGGTGGTGGCCTATGAGGGGAATCGGGAGCATGCCGAGTTCCTTCGTACTGCGGCAGAGATCTACCACAAACCGGTGAGGGTATTGGAGGAGTACATGGATTTCAGCGGTCCTCTGCCAGGCTCGCCATTTGATATCATATTGCTCCTGAACGTGCTTCACCATGTAGGAGATGACTTTGGCGATCAGTCCTTGACGATCGATCGAGCGCGACGCGAGATCATCAAGAATCTGAACCACCTGGCCGATAAGACCAAACATCTTATCCTTCAGATCGGGTTCAGCTGGAAGACGAACTATGACTTCCCGTTGTTCGCCCATGGCACCAAGGGTGAAATGATCGAGATGTTCCGCGAGGGGGTGCGTGGTACCTGGGTGATCGAGGCCATTGGTATCGCGAGAGAGGAGGATGGGCGAACGATCTACCGGGAATTGAGCGCAGAGAACATCATGCGGGAGGATCGGCTCGGGGAGTTCCGAAATAGGCCGATCTTCATTTTGAAGAGTCTCCGTTGTTGATGCTCCGAGAGTCAGGACCACTGGTAAGCGTTGTATGTACGTGTTACAACCACGCACCGTTCATCGCACGGGCACTTCAGGGTTTCGTTGACCAGCGGTTGAATGGGGCTATCGAGGTGATCGTTCACGATGATGCCAGTACGGATGGCTCTGCCGATATCATCCGCGATTTCGAGGCGCGCTATCCGAAGGTGATCAAAGCGATATACCAAGCAGAGAACCAATATAAGTTGGAGAAGGGGCGTGTGACCCGGATCGTCCATGGTGCGGCCCGCGGCAAGTACATCGCTGTTTGCGAAGGCGACGACTACTGGACCGATCCACTGAAGTTACAGAAGCAGGTGGATCTCCTGGAGGCCCATCCTGATGTCGCCATCTGCTTCCACCGCGCCCACACCTTGAAGGATGGTGTACAGGAGCTCTTCCCGATCCCGGATGACGTGGATCCGACGGACTTCCGTTTCGATGATCTGCTCCGTAGGTACAACTTCGTGAACACCGCGACCACCATGTTCCGACGTGCGATATTGCCTATGCCGTCGTGGAACAAACGGTCCCCTTTCGGTGACCTTGTACTGTACATGCATGCTGGCACTCATGGGCGTATGGTCATGTTGCCGGAGAGTATGGCGGTTTGGCGGATATCAGGTCAGGGGGCTTGGACGAGCTTGGATAAGGAGAAGCAGGATCGTAACATGCTCAGGTTCTATAGGGTGGCACGGACATACCTTTCTCCAGGCCAAAAAGGTTTGTTGGACCGGAAACGGCGGATGATACTTGATGGCGAGGCCACCGCGCGGTATCCAGCTGATCCTCGGTTGAAGCGTGTTCTGTACGAAGCATTGTGGCTTCGCGAAACATGGTACGATCTCATCGAACGATGGAGGTCGTTCGGACAAGCATGAATGGCGTCTTGCACGTGCTGTGTGCCCCAAAGGCGTTGTGGCCGGGTGTTCCTTGGGTCCCGTGATGCTGAGCATCGTTACCTTTGGCCGTGCTTTTGGCGTAATGTCCAACATATCGTTGCATGTCTCAGCTTTCCGTCGTCATTTGCACGCACAACCCACGTCAGGATTATCTGGAACGTACGCTTGCCAGTCTCCAGGCACAGACATTGGCACGTGACCGCTGGGAGTTACTGGTGGTGGACAATGCCAGTGATCCACCGGTGGCCAACGCGCATTCGTTGAGTTGGCATGCGAACGGGCGTCACGTAAGGGAAGATGAACTTGGGCTGACCCCGGCGAGGATCCGGGGGATACGCGAGAGTCTGGGACCAGTGATCCTCTTTGTGGATGACGATAACGTTCTGACCCCGCATTACCTGGCCACTACTGTCAAGTTGATGGCAGAGCACGGCCGACTCGGTGTCATCGGGGCAGCTCGCATATTGCCCGAGTTCGAGGTGCCACCAGCTGCTGAACTGGGTCCCTATTTGGAAATGTTGGCTTTGCGTGATGTGCCACGCGATCATTGGTCCAATGACCCGCGTGACAATATAGTGCCGTGGGGGGCAGGCTTGGTGGTCCGTCGCGAAGTGGCAGAGGCATTGGTGCGTGAGGTTTCCTTTTCAGCGGAGCGTAAAGCGCTGGATCGTTCGGGTACGGCCCTGAATTCCGGCGGAGATGATGATTTCTCTTGGGTAGCGTGTGCGACCGGATGGGGTAAGGGGTTGTTCCGGGAATTGGAACTTACCCACTTGATCGCGGCGAAGCGCTTGGAGAAGGAATATCTCCTTCGCCTTGCGGAGGGTCATTCGTTCTCGGCCGCACTGCTCTTGCATGTGCATGGGCACCCCCCACCCAAACTGGAGGTCCCTGGAACTCTGAGAGATGTGTTGACCTGGCTACTGAAGCTCAGGCCGGGTAGGGCATGGTTGGCCTTTCGCACTTGGCGAAAGGATGCTGCGAAGGGATCCATACACCGTGAGTTCGCACGCGCCAGGCGCGAAGGCTTGATCCGGTTCGAGCGGTCCATGGGGTAAGGTGATCAGGGGTGCGTTCATGACTTGTTTGACATTGTGGTCTGAAGGTTGAAGGGAATGTCGACCGATGCGATCCCGAAGTGGCGCATTGGGTGTTGAGGGCAAGGGAGGTGTGGATCCTGGCTTTGGTTTGGCATGGTGGAATTGCACATGGTGTGGTCTTAGCCTATATCACTGGCCTTGATGCGGGTATGGAGTCCATCGGTCGCCTTGGCGAAGGGATGCTGTAGGTAAGGTCTGCGGCAGGAGTGGCAAGAAAGATCCCCGATCGGGCCTGGGCATCTGCGGTGATCTTGTCCATCTTTGTGGCCGTTAAGCCGAGATCTTGCCGATGTCCACCGAACAGCGGGTCACCGCGATCCTCCCTGCCTACCGCATGGGGGCTTTCATCGGTCGTGCATTGCGGTCGATCGCGTGCCAGACCCATGCGGATTGGGAGATCGTGGTGGTCGACGACCATGGACCGGAGGACGGGACCACCCGTATCGTCCAGGAGTTCGCCACAGCGCACCCGAAGAACCGGGTCGAGCTGATACGGCATGCGCACAACCAAGGGGTGAGTGCAGCACGAAATTCGGCGATGGCGGCTGCGAAGGGGCGCTACCTCGCCTTCCTGGATCCCGATGATATTTGGGCACCATGGCATCTGGAACGGACATTGAAACTCATTGGCGACGGATCGAAGGCGGATGTGGCGACAGGGCCGGTGGTGCGCTTCCAAGACCCGCCCGGAAGGTCGTTCCGGACCGAGTTGTTCCTTCCCGATTGGAAGGTCGACCACTTCCCTTTCTCCTTGGCCATCCACAATTTCATTCAACCCTCGGCTACCGTGTTGAAACGATCCGTGATCGAGGAGGTCGGCGGATTCACCACGGATCCGCACCTGCAACATATCGAGGATTACGAGTTGTGGGTGCGTCTGGTCAAGGCCGGCAAGCGGTTCGCGTTCTTGCGGAAGCCCACTTCCGGTTATCGGAAGCATCCGGGTGCCGCATCGGCGGATATGGACCGGATGAGCCGATTGCATGAACGACTTCATGAGCGGCATAGTGGGTTCTTCGAGGCAGGAACAGCGCAGATGTTGCGGGTCGCGTTCGATCGCATGGAGCAAGGCGTTCCGGGACCATGGGCACGGTTCCTGAAAAGAGTGGGTTCGCGGTGGGGCGCGCCCCGGTACCCGTGGTTGGATTGATCATCACGAATGGGTGTCAAGGTTTCCATAGTCGTGACGTGCTACGATCTGGGGGCGTACCTCGTCGAAGCCTTGGAGAGCATCCCAAGGGATAGCGCCCTAGGTCCGGTGGAGGTCGTCGTCGTGGACGATGGTTCCAAGGATCCCCTGACACGCGCGGTGGTCGATGGCTTGGACCGCCAGCGGTTCAAAGTCATCGTACAGCCGAACATGGGGCTGGCGAAGGCACGGAACATTGGGGTCGCGCATGCTTCAGGACAGTACATCATCCCGCTCGATGCCGACAATAGATTGGAGCATGAGGGCGTGTGTGCGGCCATTGAACTGCTCGATCGGAACAGCGATGTGGATATCGTATTCGGTGATGCACGATTCTTCGGGGCCAGGGAGGGCGAGTGGAAGGTTGCTGATCATGATTTCAAGAGGCTGATTAGGAAGAATTACATCGATGCCTGTGCATGTTACCGGCGCAGTGTGTGGGAAAGGCTGGGAGGCTACGATGAGCACATGCCGCACATGGGGTGGGAAGACTGGGACATGTGGCTGCGTGCATCGGTATTGGGCATGCGTTTCAAACACCTTGGCAAGGTCTTCTTCCACTATCGGGTCCGGGAGGGAAGCATGATCAGCGAGACCAACCGGAACGCCGAGGAGCTAACGGCCTATATCTTCGGCAAACCGGCATTGCGCCACCTGGCTACACTGCGTACGGAATACATGTTGTTGCGTGAAGAGGCACATCGATACATGGGTGTTCGAGGAGCGCTACGTGCCGCATGGGACAGGTTGATCCGACGGTGAAGGGAACATGAACGTCACGGCACCCCAATTTCACGAGTACTGCTTCTGCACCATCATCACGCGCAGTCACCTTGGCTGGGCGTTGGCCCTGTGCGATTCCTTGCGGCAGTGGGAAGCCGAGCTGCCCTTCGTCATCCTGGTCTCCGACGTGGCGGATGCCGCCACCCTGGATGCGGGGGGGAGGAAGGGGGTGGAGTTCCTGCTGCTGGAGGACATGAAGCCCACCGCGCTCGGAAGCGCCATCTGTACCAAGTACGCCGAGCAGAGCGACGAACTGAGGTGGAGCCTGAAACCGGTGCTCATGCTCCACCTCTTGCAGCGCGCGCGCAAGGTCATGTACGGCGATTGCGATCTGCACTTCTTCAGCACACCGGACTGGCTGTGGAAGGAACTGGACACGGCCACGCTCTTGTTGAGCCCGCACTGGCGAAGCGCCACCGCCACGGTGGACCGTGCGAACTTCGACCTGCTGTACGTCGGCGGGCTCTACAACGGAGGCTTCGTGGCCGCTTCGCGTGGAGGTGAACCGGCCCTGGAGGCCTGGGGAGGCAACTGCCTCGAGGTCTGCATCAAGGATTTCACCCAGGGCCAGTACGTGGATCAGACCCACCTCAACCTGCTGCCCGTGTATTTCGACGGGGTGCGTGTGTTGAAGCACCGCGGCTGCAACGTGGCGAATTGGAACATGGTGGAATGCGCGCGCACCATCGGGCCGGACGGATCGGTGTCGATCAATGGGGTCCACCCCATCGTCTTCATCCACTTCACCCGCTCCATGATCGACGGGATCGTGTCGGGGGTGGATGGCGCCCTGATGCCACACTTGCGCATCTTCCGCGACAGGTTGCTGGCCGCGGGTTTCGCCAAGGACGTGATCGCCGACAGCGAACATCGGCTCGCCGAGAAGAACAAGGAACCCGACACCTCCGTGCGTGCACGTCTGGGGCGGGTCGTGAAGCGTGTCACCGGTGGCAACTGAAGGCACCCTCCGCATCGTGGTCGCGGCCCCGGCCGAGAACGCCTGGAGCGAAACCTTCATCGCCGCTCATATCGACCGCTTGTCGAAGGTGGAACTGCTGGTCTCCGGCGGCGTACCCCCGCGCAATGCCTCGCACGGCGGGCCATTGGTGCGCACGCATGGCCTCTTGGCCTATTGGGACCGGCTCGTGGGCAAACGCTTCGGCGGCCAGCCGGGCCTGGCGAAATACCGCCTCGCCCATCGGTTGGAGCGGCTTCGGCCCGATGTGGTGCTGGCCGAGTACGGCAACATGGGGGCCGAGATCGAGGAGGCGTGCAGGCGTGCAGGCGTGCCGTTGGTGGTGCATTTCCATGGCTTCGATGCGCACCAAACGGACTTCATCGTCCAGTATGGGAACTACCGCGAGTTGTTCCAGTACGCCAGTGCGCTGGTGGTGGTGAGTCGCGCGATGGAGGCCCAGCTCCTTGCGATCGGTGCTCCGCGTGATAAAGTGGTGTACAACTGCTACGGCATCGATGTGGAGCATTTCATCCCCGGCCGCCCGGATCGATCACCACCGCACTTCCTTTCGGTTGGCCGGTTCGCTGAGAAGAAGGCCCCAGACCTCACCATCCAGGCGTTCAGCAGGGTGGCGGCACAGCGCCCGCAGGCCCGGCTCACCATGGTGGGCAGGGGCATGTTGTGGGATCGTTGCCAGGCCTTGGTGGATGAGCTGGGCTTGCAGCAGAGCGTGGACCTCTGTGGGGTGAAGAGGCCCGATGAGATCGTGCGCCTGTTGCACGGAAGCCGTGCCTTCGTTCAGCACAGCGTGGTCTCGGAGAGCAACGATCACGAAGGCACACCGCTCGCCGTGTTGGAAGCAATGGCCACGGGTGTTCCGGTGGTGGCCACGCGGCATGCGGGCATCGCCGATGTGGTGGCCCATGAAGAACGCGGCCTGTTGTGCGCCGAACACGATGTGGAGGCCATGGCTGCACACATGATCCGCTTGGTGGACGATCCCGCACTGGCACTGTCCATGGGCACCGCCGGACGTGCCTACACCGAACAGGCACACCGCGTGGAAGTGCAGGTCGCCAACCTACAGGCCATCCTGCGAAAGGCCGCCCACCGCGCATGAAGGCACGGCGCATCCTATACCTCACGCACTACGCCGAACTGTACGGGGCCAACCGCTCCCTGCTGGACCTGCTCGTGGCGGCGAAGAATACCGGTGCCGTGGAACCTTTCGTGGTGCTGGCGGCCGATGGTCCGTTGTGCGCGGAACTCCGACGGACGGGCATCGCCCATGCGGTGGTGCCTTTCGTGCCGTGGATGCACAAGCGTGTGTTCTCGGGCGCCGCACATCACCGGCTGTTGCAGCGCATGCGTTTCCGCAGGCAGGCCCGTGAGCGCGACCGCATCAACAACGGGCTGCTCCCAGCCATCGTGGAGCTTGGGCGCAGGCACGGCGCGCAGGCCATCCACACCAACAGTTCCGTGATCGGCGTGGGCGGTCCGGTGGCGCGTGCGCTGGGTGTGCCGCACCTCTGGCACATCCGCGAGCTGCCCTTCCTGCACTACGGCTTCAGCGTGGATGGCGGCATGTCACGCTATGCGCGCGAACTGCGCCAGGCGCGGGCCGTCATCGCCATCTCCCAAGCCGTGGTGGACGACATGCGTGCGCTGGCACCGGCATCCGATCGGGTGCATCTCCTGCCCGATGGCGTGCTGTCCATGGCACGGTGGGAGCAATTGGGAGCCGCTGCCGGCATGCGCGGGGAACAGCAGGAGTTCCACTTCCTGCTCGCCGCGCTGTTCCATCCATCCAAGGGGCAGGCCGAAGCGTTGGAGGCGTTCGCCGGGGTACACAAGCGGTATCCGCACACCCGGCTCTGCTTTGCGGGTAGTGGTCGCAGCGCGGACATCCAGGCCATGGTAGATCGGATGGGCCTGGGTGATGCGGTGCGGTTCGCGGGCTTCGTGGACGATATCTTGCCGCTGATGGAGCGATCGCATGCACTGTTGCAATGTTCGCGGCACGAGGCCCTGGGCCGGGTGACCCTGGAGGCCATGGCCTGCGCCCTGCCGGTGATCGGTCATGCATCGGGTGCCACCCCGGAGTTGCTGGTGGATGGCGTGACCGGGCTGCTCTACGCCCGGCCGGAGGAGCTCGTGGAACGCATGTGCAGCCTTGTCGAGGACCGGCGGATGGCCATGCGCATGGGCCAAGCGGGAAGGGCCGCGATCCCCGTTCGCTACACCGTGGAAGCCATGCTGGAAGGCACCCTTGCCATCTACGATAGGCGCATCGCCGGATGACACACCATGCCGCTGCTGATCTCCATCATCACCCCGAGCTACCAGCAGCGCGCCTACCTGGAGGAATGCCTGCGTTCCGTGCATGAACAGGCGTACCCGTACCTCGAACACATCGTGGTGGATGGCGGCAGTGATGATGGTTCACGCGAAGTGATCGAGCAACACGCGCACCGCTTGGCGTGGTGGTGCAGCGAGGCCGACCGGGGGCAGAGTGATGCCATCAACAAGGGGCTCGGGCACGCCACCGGCGGCGTGTTCAGCTGGCTCAACAGCGACGACCGGCTGCTGCCCGGCGCATTGCAGGCCGTGGGCGATGCGTTCGCCGCCGACCCGAACCTCGTGGTGCTCGAAGGACACCGGTTGTTGGAGAGCCCCGACGGTGTGCAGGAACGTTCCCGCTTGAACGATACCGCGCGTCCGGATGCGCTCTTCATCGCGCCGGCGGTGAACCAGCAGTCCACCTTCTACCACAGGGATGCCGTGCGGGCCGTGGGCGGTGTGGACCCCACGCTCCATTACGCCATGGACCTCGACCTCTGGTGGCGCGTGCTGTTCGCTTACGGCCCGCAGCACGTGAGCACCATCCCGAAGGATCTGGCCGTGTTCCGGCTTCAGCCGCAGAGCAAGACCATGCGCGGGGCGGAAGCCTTCGTGATCGAGACGGCGGCGCTCCTCAGCGCCATGGCCGCAGCCACCGGCCAGCATGATCTGGTGGAGCTGCTCGCTCTCGGTCATGCCGGCATGCCGGCGGTACGCCCATCCAACGCGCAGGCGCAGCACGCGGCCATGATTCGTCGCATGGTGTTCCGCTTCGTCATCAAATGGAACGCGACGGTCGGCAGCGAAAAGCAGTTTCGTCTGTTGAAGCGGCTGCGTTCGTTGGCGGGTGACGACCCCGGCATGGTGGAGCCCGAACTGGACGCGCGCTGGAGGCGGATGCGCACCGGTCTTGCCGCGCCGGGCTGGACGCTCTACCGTGCCGGGCGTAAACTCGGCCTCTGGTCCGCATGAAGGTCTCGGTGGTCATACCCGTCTTCAATAAGGCGCCCTGGCTCAAGGAGTGCCTGGACAGCGTTTTCGACCAGACGTTCCGGGACTTCGAGGTGATCGCCGTGGACGATGCCAGCACGGATGGCAGCCTGGAGCTGCTGCGCTCCTTCACCGACCCCCGCTTGCGCATCATCGAACTACCGAGCAACGTGGGACCCGGCGGTGCCGCACAGCGGGGCATGGATGCCGCGCAGGGCGAGTACATCATCCGCGTTGATGCCGATGACATCATGTTCCCCGACCGCTTCGCGGTACAGGTGGATGTGCTCGACAAGCACCCGGACGTCGGGGCCACCAGCGGACACATTCAGTTGATGTCGGAGCCGGACACGTGGCACCGCGTGGAACTCTCCGATGCATCGAGCAAGGCGCGCATGCTCTTCGGCGTGCCGCTGAACCAACCTGCCGCTGCGTACCGCTCCGCCGTGCTTCGTCGGCACGACGTGCGCTTCGCGGATGCTTGGCCGCGCTACGGTGAGGATTGGATGCACCAGCTCGAACTGGCGCGCCACACGAAGTTCCTGAACCTGGACCGTCCGCTGATCCACTACCGGAAAGGCACGATGAACATCGCCCACGGCCGTGATCGTGTGGCTGATCAGCGCGCATTGTCCCGCTACGTGTTCGACCGCCTGGGCTGGCCGCTCACCGATGCGCAACGCGACCTGCACCTGGCCACGGTGAAGTGTTTTCCCAAGCCGTTCACGGCGGCCGATGTGGTGGCCTTCAAGGAATGGCTCTCGCGTCTGTCGCAGTTGAACAAGGAGCGGGGCACGTTCGATCAAGTGGCGTTGGACATCCAACTCGCGCACCATTGGAACGCCCTGTTCTATCACCTGCCCGCATTCGGGTCCGCTGCGGCCTTGCAACACATGCGCTGCGATGGTCGCTGGACGTGGGATAAATGGCGTTACTTGCTTTCTACAGTCTTCACGGGCCGTAAGAATGGAACGCGACGATGAAGGAACTCTGGTTATTCACCACCCGCTTCCCGCATGGCTTGCGCGAATCCTTCCTGGAGAACGAACTGCCTGTGCTCTGTGAACGGTTCCAACGCGTCATCATCTTCCCGGAGCATCCCGAAGGGGAGTTGCGCTCCATTCCGGCGAATGCCGAAGTCCGCCAACCGGTGCGCGATCCGTTCGCTGGTGCGGGTATCGGATGCATGGTGCGCCATGGAGGCTTGGTCTTCCGGCTGATCGCTTCGCTGCTGAAGGATGCGCCATCGTGGCGGGTGCTCAGAGCGCAGTGGCCGTACTTGCGCGCCCGCATCGCTCAGTTCGTTCACCGCGCCGATGTGCTGAAGCGTGAGGTGATGCCGGACTACGACCCGGAGCGTGTGGTGGTTTATGCCTATTGGACACACGACTGGGCCACGGTGCTGGGAGCAGTGCGCGAAGCTTTTCCCCGGCTGCGGTTCTTCAGCCGTGCGCATGGGTTCGATATGTACGAACAGCAGAGCATGAACGCTTGGATCCCTTTCCGCTCCTTTCAGTTGAAGTACGTGGAGCGGGTGCATTGTGCATCGCGTGCTGGCATGGAGCATTTACAGCGTAGGCATCCTCGCCTTGCGGAGCACTTCACGCTGGCGCGGTTGGGTACCACCGACCATGGCATCGGTCCGTTCGATCCCACAGGTCCGTTGAAGGTGGTCAGTTGTTCGTTCCTGATCCCGCGCAAGCGCGTGTTGTTGCTGGTGGAGGCGTTATCGCTGGTTCGGGTGCCCGTTAAGTGGGTCCACTTTGGCGGCGGCGTGGAGGAGGAAATGGTACGTGCAGCAGCTGCCGAGCTGCCCGCCCACGTGCAGGTGGAGTTCAAGGGCTTGATGCAGAACGCGGAGATCATGGCGTGGTACCGTTCCCATCCGGTGGATGTGTTCGTACATCTGGCGCGGTTGGAAGGCGGCGTGGCTGTGGCGGCGCAAGAGGCGGCAAGCTTCGGCATTCCGGTGATCGCAGCGGATTCAGGCGGCGTGCGCGACCTCATGGACGGGCGAACGGGTGTGCTGCTCGCACAGGATCCAACGGCTGCTGAGGTAGCTGCGTTGCTCGATGGGTTCAGGTCCGGGCCGATGTCCACTGCGGCGTATCGTGTTGGCGTGCGCGGCGCATGGCAGGAAGGGTTCGAGGCCCGGCGGGTGTTCCACGGCTTCGTGGATCGCATTTTGTTTGATGCAGCAGCGCAGTCGCCGATCGAGGGGGCGGCCCTTTCGGTCAAGAAGGCGGGTTCAACAGGAGAGGCGAACTGATGGGTCCAGAAGGGAAGTGGGCGTTGAGGTCCATCCCGTAGTTCTTGTGTTTCATGGTGTGGCCCCAGCGCTGCACAGGATGGGAATGACCCGGTCGCGGAACCTGGGAACAGGGATCAACGAGCATGGAAGTGTTCGCTGTGGATGTCCATGTGAACAACTACATTTGGGTCCGTCCCCGCTGGGGCACAAGTGGTAGAAAGAACGGTGATCCTTGCATAGATGTGCGGCATAGCGGGGTCCATCACTTGGCGTAGCGATCGGGCATCGGATTTGGAGTCCTTTGATATCGCGCGGCTCGCCTACCGCGGCCCGGATGCGTTGGTGTCCATCCATTCGAGCATGTTGCCTCACCCTCCGGATAGGGTGCGCTGGCACCTCGCACATGCGCGGCTCTCCATCCTTGATCTGGCGGCCAATGCCAACCAGCCCATGTCCACTGCCGATGGTCGCCACTGGCTGGTGTTCAACGGAGAGCTGTACAACAATAAAGAACTGCGGGCCGAGCTGGAGGGTTTGGGGCACCAGTTCCGTACCCACCATTCCGACTCGGAGACCCTGCTGGTCGCCTGCATCCAATGGGGTATGGCTGCCTTGGAACGCATCAACGGCATGTTCGCATTCGTCTACATTGACAATGCGGAAGGTCGGCTTTTCGCGGCCCGCGACCGGATGGGGATCAAGCCGTTCTACTACCGGTATGCCGATGGCGTGTTCACTTTCGCCAGCGAACCGAAGGCTATCATCGCACCACGCCGGGTGGACCGTAACGAGCTCTTGGGATACTTCAACTTTCACCAGGTGGAAGGCACGGCCACCTTCTACGAAGGGATCGAGAAGCTGCCTGCCGCACACTGCTTTGAGCTGCGCAATGATACCCGCCCGCAGCCAGTGCGGTATTGGCACCCCTTGGTCCACACCGGGCCGGAGCGCGACCTGGACGACGAAAGTGGGTGCATGGATCTGCTTTACGAAGCGGTGGAGCGGCAAATGGTGGCAGACGTGGAGGTGGGGGCCTATTTGTCGGGCGGTTTGGACTCTTCGATGATCACGGCGCTTGCATCGCGCGGGCGGCGGATCAACACGTTCAGCATCGGCTTCGAGGACAGTTTGCCGGGCTACACCAGTGAACTGGCCTACGCCCGGATCGTGGCAGAGCACCTGGGGACCAGGCACCACGCGATCACCATCTCACCAGAACAGTACCTGGGTGCCCAGCAACGCGTGTTCAGTATCCTGGACGAGCCGATCGCGAACAGCGCCAGCGCCCCACTGTTACTGTTGAGCGAGAAGGCCCGCGCGGAGGGTGTTACCGTGTGCTTGAGCGGTGAGGGGTCCGATGAATTGTTCGTTGGGTATCGCCATTGGCGCGATGCCGTTCGGGTGGATAGGATGCTGCGGAGCATGCCCCGTCCGATCTGGCAGCTCTATCTGTCCATGGGAGCCCCGGTGCTGAGCCGACGGAAGCCCGATTGGAAGACCTGGATGGAACGCCATGTCCATGGGCAGCACATCATCTGGGGTGGGATCGATGCCATGTGCGGAGAGGACCTTGGGCACGTCTTTGATCGCGACTTCATGGCCCAGGCACGCGACCCGTACAGTATCGTAAGCCGCCACATGGATGCCCCTGAATGTAGGACCGGTGATCTGTTGCAGCGCCTAAGCGCCTTCGACCTGCTGTTCCGGCTGCCGGAGAACCTGCTTGCCAGGGTGGATCGGATGTCCATGGCAGCATCCGTGGAGGCGCGTGTGCCCTACTTGGACCACCGCCTTGTTGAGCAAAGCATGCGGTTGAAGACCCGGTTGTTGATAGGGCCTCAGGGAGAGAAACTCGCCTTGAAGCGAGCCGCCCATGCCTTGTTGCCAGCATCGATCATCGATCGCCCCAAGGTGGGTTTCCACATCCCCATGAACGAAGTCCTGAACACCAAGGAGGCCATGAAGCAACGGGACCTGATCACGGCCATGGACGACTCATTGCATATCTACTCCGCCCATTTCCGCAGAGAGATCGCAGCTGGGCGGGTCACAGGCATACGCTTGTGGCCACACTTCGCACTGGCCAATTGGTGGAACCTCCACATTGCGTCCCGATGATGGCCCAAGGTGCAATTGTGTGGTGCTTGTCGCGTAGGACCGGCCCTTTATAGAGATACCCGCTCAGCGTGTGGGCGCCGAACCCTGCGCAACATGGCCTTCATCCGTTCCGCACCCCGGAACCCCAGCAGGCGATAAGTCCAAACGTAGCTGGTCGTATTGAGGGCACTTGTTCGTGGCTGGAAACCAGATGGGGCCAGGTACCGTTGCCACAATTCAACGGCGTATTCCTCGTCGTAAGGGAATAGCGTCCGCAGCCCTCCGAAAAAGGCCTGGTGTACTGCCCCCATCCGCTCGGGATCCACTGACCGGGATCGGAACACCTCGAACATGCGTGCTTGTACCGCTACGAGTTGGCGCCACCGCTTGACGGGATCGCCCTGCGATATTTGCCCGGTCGCCCGCTCACGCACCACAGTACGCATACCCGGCAGGTTAACGAATCGACCACTGGCTTGATAGATCCGAAGCATGAGGTCATACTCTTGGCTGCTGGCGAGTGCGGCATCCCACCCGCCCACTTCCACCAATTTCGAGGTACGCCACAGATTGGTGCATGTATTACCCAGGTTGCCCGCCATCAGCCCCACCTCCACTTCTGCGAGAGGGACTTTGGTCTGTTCGCTTCCATCCACTGCCCGGTGGATGGTCTGTTCGTATACCACGTCTGCATCTCCTGCATCACGGACCTGCGCAGCTAGTTTGCCCGGGAGCAACAGGTCGTCGGCATCAAGGTATTGGATCCATTCGGTGGTCACTCGTTCCAATGGCCGGTTACGCGCCGCACATGCGCCGCGCCGTGGCTCATGTTCCAACACAATAGGAAAGTCCGGATGTGCAACGATCCACTGCTCCACGGCATCCACTGTACCATCCTGGGATCCATTGTCCACGCAGTACACCTTCTCCACCACGGCACCTTGGGCTAGAACGGAATCCAACGCTTCGGCGATGAACCGTTCCACGTTGAAACAGGGTATTATTACCGTAACGCTGCCCTTCATCTACAACCTCCTCGGGACTAGAAGGCTGCCAAAAGTACCACTGGTCAACGGCGAATGCCCCCGTAGTGGCGAAAGGATCGTCGCTGTCGGTTGCGTAAGATCCATCGATCATGGCTGTACGAGC
The DNA here is from genome assembly GCA_008016945.1 of Flavobacteriales bacterium. The sequence continues at coordinate 2,378 of SSGN01000134.1, read as the reverse complement.
GCTGATCGGATCTGTCGGAAGGGTCTCCACACGGGTCATTCACGTATGGCAGCGATGGTATGCCGGCTTCAGCACCGTCGGATCGAAGTTCCGTGGGAGGTAAAATGCCATAAATGGCAGCGATCTTTCATTCCTGCCTGTGGATCCACCCCGCAAGATGAGGTGTGATGTAGGAGGGTCCGCAGGCAGGTGCGGAAAATCATCTCGTCGCTTGTGTGGTTCAGCGCAAGGGTCGTACTTTGAACCGCTGGTCAATGCGCGTATCCGTCGTCATACCTTGCCATAACGTGGAGCAGCACGTGGAGGTGGCCGTGCGTTCGGTGATGGACCAGACCTACCGGGATCTGGATGTGTTCGCCGTTGATGATGGGTCCACGGATGGGACCCATGCGAAGCTGGTGGAACTGGAGCGCACGTACACCGGGCGTTTCCGCTAGACGTCAGGGCCACGGCGCGGCGCATGTGCGGCGCGCAACATCGGCCTGGCGAACACGTCTGGGGAATATGTGCAGTTCCTCGATGCCGATGATACGGTCCTCTCCGCCAAGCTGGATCGGCAGGTGGACTTGGCCCGCGCGAACGGACTTCCCGACATCGTGGTGGCCGATTTCCTTAACGTATACGAGGATGGCCGCGAGGAGAAGATCACCGGCGCAGGAGGGAACACCTGGATGGCACTCGTGCGCACACAATTGGGCACCACCAGTGCCAATCTGTTCAAGCGGACCGCTTTGGAAGCGGTGAATGGATGGAACGAGGAACAATTGAGCAGTCAGGACTACGAGTTGATGTTCCGCATGCTGAAGAACGGCGCGTCCGTCTGCTGGGATCCGCATGTGAGCAGTTTGGTACTCAAACGCAGCCACGGCTCCATTAGCCGTACGGGGCTGCGCGACAACTGGATCCGCTTCATCGAACTGCGCCGTGCAATTCGTGAGTACCTGCGCAACGTGGATCCCGTTGGGTCCGCCGATGTGATCGCTGTGGCGGATCAGGTCCTGTTCATGGCCATCCGGGTGCTGGCCAGGCACGATCCGGCGACGGCCTACGCTACGTTCAGTACCGTGCTCCCCAGAGGATTTGTTCCGGACCGCACATCGGCCACCACGCCTCTGTACAGCGCCTGCTACCGGGTGGTCGGCTTCCGAACCACCGACCGGCTGGCGCGTACGTTCGGGCGGTTGAAGGAGCGCGATCGGTGATCCCAGGGGTAGCTTCATACCATGTTGAATTACGAATTAGTCCAAAGATGCGCGGCCATTTTTTCGCAGGGCGATACGAGGGAACTGTTGCGTAGCGGGGGCTACGGAACGGTTTCCTCGGAGAAGCCATGCGGAAAAAGGGCAAGCAGATTGGACTAATTTGTGGTTCAAGATGGTATTAGTGCATGTCCACGTGGAAGCGGCGCGCGAAGGAGACTCCGTGCCAAGAGTTCGGGTATCCAGGCCGCGAGGGAGGGCCAAGGTGAGGGCGATGATCACGGTGGAGAAACCGCAGGGTCTCGCCAAGTGTGCGAAGCCTGCGGAGGTTTTGTTCACGAACGGGATGGGCGTGTTGCAGTTGTACAATAGCTGAGGGTAGGCTGAGGTCGAACAGAAAGCGCAGGGGTCCCCTTCGGGAAATCTACGATGGCGTGATGTCTGAAATTAATAAATATTAAAGCACTATGGGGGGTGTAAGTTTGTCGTAAGCAAAGACCAAAACGTCCCCGCCATGAAACACCATATAGCTCTTTCCATCGCCATAGTATGTGGTGTGCTTTTCGTTGGTTGCACCAAGACCGAGAGGGCCGATCCTCCGGTGGTGGCAACGGATCAGATCAGTTTTGAGGAGCAATTTTTGGCCATGCTTCCAATACTGGATGAAGATCATGTGCTTCATGTGAACTACTCTAACGACCAGGCCACGGGTGAATCCACCCCTGTATTCCACTTCGTGCCAGTGGGTCATGGAATAACAGCAGGTGGTAACAGGCAGATCGTGTGTAAAGGGTCTGGGTTGAGCTTTGCGAACTGCTGTAAGGATTGGCTGGAGGAACACCCCGGTCGGTGCTTGAAAGTATGGTCGTCAGGTGACACCTATTTCGCTGACGATAACTGCTGACCGCCTCTGATCGTTGGCAGCCGCTTAGTACCCGATTGAGCGGAACAAGTACGCGCTCGCCCCTGTTCCACGTATTTGGACAGGGGCGAGTGCTTATTCTACTGCCACAGGCTCCCATGCCGCCCACCGGCACCATGCTGTCCGATCGCCGGATCCAACAGTTCCTAAACCGCCGCAGGGTCTGTCCGCGCTAAACCACCGCAGATTCCACCAAACCACAGCAGGCTTTCCGCGCTTTTGACGGACGACCCTGCCTCCGGCTTGTCCGCCTGTGG
>SSGN01000090.1 GCA_008016945.1 Flavobacteriales bacterium | reverse complement strand
GTGAAGGGGTGCAACAGGCCCTGCTGAAGCTGCTGGAAGGGGCCACCGTGAGCGTTCCCCCCCAGGGCGGGCGCAAGCATCCCGAGCAGAAGCTGATCCAGGTGGACACGCGCAACATCCTGTTCATCTGTGTTGGCGCCTTCGATGGCGTCCAGGAGATCATCGCCCGCCGGGGGAAGAGCACCGCCGTGGGCTACAGCGCCAGCCGCGACAGCGGGCGCATCAATGAGGAGAACCTGCTGCAGTACGTGAGCCCCACCGACCTGCGCAGCTACGGGCTCATCCCCGAGCTCATCGGACGGTTCCCGGTGCTCACCTACCTCGATCCATTGGATCGTGACAGTCTACGAAGGATCCTCACCGAACCGAAGAACGCACTGGTCAAACAGTACGTGAAGCTCTTCGAGATGGACAGGGTGAAGCTCAGCTTCGACAAGAAGGTCTTGGACTTCATCGTGGAGAAAGCATTGGAGTACAAGCTGGGGGCACGCGGTCTGCGCTCCATCTGTGAAGCGGTGATGACCGATGCCATGTATGAGATCCCCGGGGCCAGTGAAAAGCCCACCGAGCTGCGGATCACCCTGAGCTATGCCCGGGAGAAGTTCGATCGTTCGCGCCTGAGCAACCTGCGCGTGGCCTGAACGGGATAGGGTACCAGCGCCGGCGGGGTTACCTTTGCCCCTATTCCATAACCCAGCACGCCAACACGTGCCGAAATCCAGTACCCCATGAAAGGGAGCCTATTCACCGTGGCCACATTGGCCGCAACGATCGTTAGTGCACAGGAATTACCGCAAGCCAGCCCCCTGGGCGAGGTGGAGCAGGTCATCGGGCTTACCACCGTTGATGTGGAATACGCAAGGCCCAGTGTGAAGGACCGCGTGATCTTCGGAGATCTGGTGGCTTACGACAAGGTGTGGCGCACCGGTGCCAACAAGAACACCACCATTGAATTCAGTGGACCGGTGAAGTTCGGTGGCATGGACGTGCCCGCTGGCAAGTACTCGCTTTTCACCGAGCCGGGCAAGGAGCGGTGGGTGGTTCACCTGAACAAGAACATCGAGCAATGGGGGGAGAGCAGCTTCAAGTTGGAGGAGTGCGTCGTTTCGATCAAGGTGGCCGCATCACCCGCTGAATTCACGGAGACCCTGACCTTCTCGTTCGACAACGTGGCGAACGACAACGCTGATCTGGTGTTGCGCTGGGAGAAGACCAAGGTGGTGATCCCGATCAACGCCGATGCCACCGAGCAGGCTTTGGCCAACATCAAGGACGCCTTGGCCAAGGGCGATATGAAGGGCGGGGGGTATAGCAGTAGCGCACGGTTCTGCCTGGACCGGAAGGTGATGACCAAAGAAGCGCTCGAGTGGGCGCAGAAAGGAGCGGAGATGGATAAGAAGTATTGGAACCTGCACACCCTGGCCCGCGCACAAGCCGCCAACGGCCTCACCAAGGAAGCCGTGGCCACCGCCGAGGAAAGCATGAAGATGGCGCAAGAGGCCAAGAACGAGGCTTACGTGAAGATGAACCGCGAGCTGATCACCAGCCTAAGCGGCCAGAAGGCGAAGCCGTGACCCCGGATCCTTCGACCACCGACCAGGTCGGTAGGTCATGGAGCGAGGCCGTCTCACACGAGGCGGCCTCGCTCTTTTGGTACCATTCGCTTCTTCAGCAGCAGCCGAGGATGCGCGGCATTTCGCACGGGTGCCACAGGAGCACGGGGGCACCGTGAGGAGGGTCTTTGGAGCAGGCCATGGAATGAATGCACCATGTGTTCCTTCATACCAATTCGCACTACGAGTAGGCCGATCCACTCGGTCTATCTCCGCATGACTTCTCCGTTGTGATCCTTCCGTAGCCCATGCCCACGGTAGCTTCGCTCCCTGCGGTCCAGGCCTTCGGCCTTGCAATGCCGCCGTCGTATCTCCTGCGAAAAGCCCCCTTCGCTTATTCAGCCTACGCCTTTGTGCGAAATGGTATCATCCATGCACAGCAGGTAGGCGAATGGAGCCACGTGGCCGGGGATAGGGTGAAAAAAGAACCCCTCCGCAGCGCGGAGGGGTTCTTCAGAGATCGGGTGTGGGTCTTACTTCACGGTCACACGCTGCACGGTGCGCTCGGTAGCGCTGCTCACCGTAACGGTGTACACACCAGAGGCCACATCGCTCAGGTCCACGGTGGCCATCGAGCTCAACTTGGCGGTGCGTACGCTCTTGCCGGCCAGGTCGGCGATCTCCACGAAGAGGGTCTCAGCGCGATCGCTGCTGATCTGGAAGATGCCGTTGGTGGGGTTGGGGAAGATGCTGATGCCGGTCAATTCGCCGTTCTCACGCACGCTCACGTTCGGGGTCAGCGTCAGACGGATGGCGAAAGCATTCCCGTTGGTATAGCTGTGGCGGCCTTCGGTGCCGTCGTCGTTGAAGTCCACAGGCAGGAACAGAGCCGAGGTCCATATGGGTTGGGGCACGGTGTTGTCGTCCAGGATGTACACTTCGGGGTCGGTGTTGTTGGTGCTGGCCACGGTGCCGGATCCGCTCAGTTTCACCCCAGCGAAGTAGGCGCCGGGTTGCAGCTGAACGGGTTGTTCCAAAGCCAAGGTCACGAAACCAGCGGTGATGTCAGCTTCGGTGATCGTGTGGCTTTCTGAGGTCATGCCTTGGAGCGGCTGGGAAATGCTGGCGGGCAGTTGGATGATGGAGGTGGTGTCGAAGAGCATGGCCTCGATACGTGCCTCGGCACCAGCGACGGTGGAGACGGCCAGCTGTACGGTCACGTGCGTGGCGTAAGTGGGCGTATTGATGTAGTACATGTTCATGTAGTACACCTCGGCATTGTCGGTCCAGGTGGCCGTGCCGTACTGGAGCAGTTGCTCTTCACCTTCGGGGTGGTTGCCAATGGCATCCACGGAGTAGATCCCATCGGTGATCTCGAAGTTGCGGAGCTTCTTGTTGTTGGTGGTGTCGAAGTCCATGGGCATGTTATCGCCCACGATGGAGAAGGCGGCACTGTACACGCCCGTAGCGAATCCGGCCGGGAAGTTCAGGTTGGCATCGGCCACCACCGTATCACCAGAGGCGATGGTGCTCAGGTCGATGGTGGAGCTGAGCTCGGGTACCACGGTACCGCTGGCGTCCTTCACCTCCACTTGCACACCGGCGTCGCCAAGGGGTGAAACACCCAAGTTGTACACCTCGGCACCCAAGTTCATGGCGGCTGGCAGTTGGGCGCGTGGGATACGACCGTACTCCTCACCCAGGCCGGTGGTGCTCGTGTAGGCGTAGTTCATTTGCACCTCGTAGTCAGGCATGGTCACGAAGGCCACGTCATCCACCTGCCAGGAGTAAGCACAACCCACCGCAGAAGCGGGGAAAGCAGCTCCGGTCAACGGGTCTGCGGAAGCGGGCGTGGATTCGAAGCGGAAGCGGACATACACCGTGGTGGACCCGGCTGCAGCGCTCAGGTTGACGGCGGTGAGCTGCGGGTTGGTGGTGGCTTGAGCCGTGCCACCATGGTCGAAGTCAGCGTTCACTTGGACGGCGTTCCATTCCGTGCCGTTGGTGCTCCAATCCACCCAAACGTTGTCGTAGAAGCGCTTGTAGTTCTGCTCGAACTGGAACAAGACGCCGGAATAGCTGGACAGGTCCACCGGGTTCACCAGGGTAAGGGTGGCCTCTTGGTTACCGCTGCAGAGCAGGTCGGAATCGAACAGGGCGAAGCCGTTGGCGGCCGTGGTGGAAAGGATGGTGCCCACCTGGCTGGCGAACGCACCGGTCGGTCCGGTGGTGCCGATCACCCAGGTGTCGTCGCTGGCTCCTTCGATGGTGCCAGCCTCCCAGTCGGCGGCGTTCGAGAAGTCGTTGGACCAGATAACGTCGCGGTTGCCGCCGAAGTGGGCCTCGCGTGGAGCATGACGCATGAAGTCAGTGGCCGCCTTGCGCACAGGAGCGCTGTGCTGGGCGGTGGCACTGCCGCCCACGAGAACTGTCGCGAGCAGTGGGATGTAAAGTTTGTTCATCGGTTTGTTCAGTTGTTAGGACTGGGGTTGTAACGCAAAGGAACACATTGGGAGCGGTGGTTCCAAGCGGGACGGCCCGTTCTTTTGGCCTTGGTTTCCTGCTATTCTTCCATGTCAGACCGATCCCGGTTTTGTAGCGCACCGGCGTTTGTCGATAGGATCGGCGCATTTGTCGATGAGTTATGGTGGTCGGTGGATGGGGTGAGTGGGGGTGTGTAGGCCATTCTTGGCCCTGAAGGGTGAATACGGGGCGGTCGGTTCACCGAGACTTCCATGCTTGGAGCCCCACCGCCACCCCCACCACCACCGCCGGGGCGATCAGGTTGTACCACAGGAAGGCCACCGCGAAACTCCCGAAGTGCAGTACGAGGATCACCGCCTGCGACACCAGGGCCGCGATGAACACCGCCGTGCCACCCACCCGCTTCAGGAAGAAGGCCACGAGGAACACCCCGAGGATGGTGCCATAGAACAGCGACCCGAGGATGTTCACCGCCTGGATCAAATTGTCGAACAGCGGGAAGATGGCGGCGAAGAGCAGCGCCAGCACACCGAAGGCCACCGTTGCCCATTTCGTGGCCACCACCGGGTCGGTGCCCGCCAATGGCTTGCGGAACACATCCACCACGGCCGTTGTGGCCAGCGCGCTCAGTTGCGAACTGGTGCTGCCCATGCCCGCGGAGAAGATCATGGCCAGCAACAGGCCCACGAGGCCCGTGGGCAGATGGCCCATCACCCACGTGATGAAGATGTAGTCCTTGTCGTTGGTTTCGGCAGTGGGGAGGGTGGCGGCGATCTCGGCACGGTAGGCTTCGCGGAGAGCGTGATCCTGTTGCAGGGCGCTGGTCAGTTGTTCGTGGTTGGTCGAAAGGCCGCTGCGGTGGGCGTGGATCCATGTGTTGGCGGCATCCGCCAGTGCGGTGGCGTTGTTGGCATGTTCATGTTCAAGCAGTGTGGCATTGGGTCGACCCAGGGGGTCGATGCTACGGCTGTCATCCCTGTTGGTCGCGGTATGCCGATGCGCCGATGCGTTCTCCGCATGTTGCATGGCATCCACATTCGCCCCGTTCCAATGCACCGGGCTGGCATTGAACAGGTAGAACACGAACACCAGCACGCCGATCAGCAGGATGAAGAACTGCATGGGGATCTTCAGCAGGCCGTTGGTGACCAACCCCACGCGTGCCTGGCGGATGGTCTGCCCGCCGAGGTAGCGCTGCACCTGGCTCTGGTCGGTGCCGAAGTACGATAGCTGCAGGAAGAAACCGCCGATGAGGCCGCTCCACAGGGTGTACTTCGCGGCGGGATCCCACGTGGTGTCGATGATGTTCATCTTGCCCAACGCCCCGGCCAGTTGCAGGCTTTCGCCGAAGGTGGCGTGCGCACCGATCTGCTTCACCAGGAAGAAGAACGCGATGAAGAGTCCGCCGAACATCACGGCCATCTGTTGTTTGTGCGTCACGCCCACGGCCTTGGCACCGCCGGTGGTGGTGTACAGGATCACCAGTCCTCCGATGAACACACAGGTCCAGCCGAGCGGCCAGTGCAACACCTTGCTGAGCACGATGCTGGGCGCATAGATGGTGAGGCCGGTGCTCAGGCCGCGCTGGATCAGGAAGAGGATCGCCGTAAGCAGCCGCGTGCGCTCATCGAAACGTTTGCCGATGAATTCGTAGGCGGTGTACACGTTCCATTGGTAGTAGAGCGGGATGAAGACCCACGCGATCACGATCATCGCGAGCGGCATGCCGAAATAGAACTGCACGAAGCCCATGCCTTCGAGAAAGCCCTGGCCGGGCGTGCTGAGGAAGGTGATGGCGCTGGCCTGCGTGGCCATCACACTGAGGGTCACCGCCCACCAGCGGTCCTCGTTGTCGCCGCGCAGGTAGCGCGAGGCCGTGAGCGTGCCCCGCGTGTGCCACACCCCGTAGCCCACGATGAAGGCGAGGGTGGCGAGGAGGATCACCCAATCAATGATGTGCATTGTGGGCTATGGTGTTCTTCGTCCAATGCCGGCATCGCGTCGACCCACGGGGTCGACCGTACAGGTGCATATCCGAAACCGTGGAGCGTTCCAGCATTTCACGTCAAGGCATCGATCGCCTTGCGTATTCCGTCGATCACACCGGGTACCATGTCCATGCGCGTAGTGCCCACCGAGATGCGGAACCAATCGCTGTCACGGCCCGTACCGAAGGCGAAGAAGGGGACCAGACCTACGCCGGCGTTCTGGATCAGGTGCCAGGTGGCGTCGAAGGCATCCTTCAGCACCTTGCCTTCCGGCGTGGTGCGGCCGATGATGCCGATGCGCACGGAGAGATAGATGGCACCTTGCGCGGGGATCGAATCCACCGGTAGGCCGTCGGCCTTCAACCGCTGGAAACCTTGGTGGTACGCCTCCACGCGCTCGGCGATCATCATGCGGTGCTTCTGTACGGCCTCGGCATAGGCCGGTTCGGCCAGGAAACGTGCAGTGGCCACCTGCTCCGGTTTGGGCGCCCAAGCCCCTACATGGCCCAGGATGGAGGCCATCTTGCGCATCACCAGCGGGGGGCCAAAGCCCCAGCCCACGCGCACCCCAGTTGCCGCGAGCGATTTGGAGATGCCGTCCACGTAAATGGTGTACGGCCGCATGGCCGGCCGGATGGACACCGGGTCCACATGCTTCATTCCACCCAGCACCAGCTCTTGGTAGATCTGGTCGTACAGCATGTACAGCGGTTTTTCACCGTTGCGCCGGGCGTTCTCCTCCAGCACCAGGTCGCAGATGGCGGCCAGCTGGTCGTGGGTGAAGGAGGTGCCCGTGGGGTTCAATGGGGAACAGAGCGCGAGAATGGCGGCCCCCTTCAGGTGCGGACGCAGGTCATCGGCCGTAGGCAGGAAGCGGTTCTCCGGCGTGGCCTGTATTTCCACCTTCTCTGCGCCGTGCAGGTAGCTGTAGTGGTTGTTGTTCCAGCTGGGCACGGGATACACCACGCGTTCGCCGGGGTTCACCACAGCCTTGTAGGCGGCGTAGATCACAGGGCGCGCCCCAGCGGCGATCAGGATGTCATCGGCGGCGTACTCCAGTCCCAGGTTGCGTTCCACCAACGCGCTCACCGCCTTGCGCAGCTCGGCCACACCGTTCGCCGCGGGGTAGTTGCTCAAGCCTTCCGCGTACGCCTGTTGGATCAGCTCACGGTAACGAGCGGGCAACGGGAACACGGCGGGGTCGAAATCGCCGATGGTGAGGTTGTGGATCTTCTCGCCCTGCGCGATGCGGTTGTTGATCTCGCCCGCGATGCGGATGATCTCCGATCCGATGAGATGCTCGGCCAGTTCGGAAACGAGCGGTGCGGCGGTTGTTGTGGGGTTCATGGGGCGGAGGAATGTAAGATGGAAAATGAAGAATGGGCAATGGTAAATGACGGAACCGTTGCTGCGTTACTTCTTGCGAGGGTGGTTGCGCTCAGCGGTCTTCACGCTTGTGGCAAAAATGGCGACGAGTTCCACGCACTCGGTTAGTAGCCAAGCATTCTCCTTGACGTTCCCGTCCATCAGCTTCGCCATGAACTGGACCCGAAGGTTGTTCCTCGATTCGCGCAACTCCTTCAAGGCGATCCGCATCTTGTGGATGAAGTCCGCCTGTGACTCCGCTCCTTGGACCTCGCCGTAGTGCAACGCTGTTGAAGTGCCACTTCTCAATAACTGCCGCCCCATGTGCCTGCCAGCTTCGGTCTTCGGCATACGATCCACATAGATCACGACCGCTGCACTGAAGATCACACAGCGCTCATCAAGGTCATACTTCCGTTCCATGCGTCATCAGTTCTCAGTTCTCCATTCTCCATTCTCAGCTCTCCATTCTCCATTCTCAGTTCTCCATTCTCAGTTCTCCATTCTCAGTTCTCCATTCTCCATTCTCAGCTCTCCATTCTCCATTCTCCATTCTCCATTCTCAGTTCTCAATTTCAATCAATTCCCCGCTTCGAGATCAAGTTCGCAAAAAGCCGGTACGCTCCCGGCACTCCCGCAGGCAATTGCCGGAAGAAGCTGATGCCCGTGTACACATAGCGTCCTTTGCCATGGTCGCAGGTGACAAGCCCGCCGTTCAGCGGTTGTTCGCCCGGGTCGTTCCAAGCGATCAGCGGCGTGTAGTGCGGATCGAGGTCGCCGAGGAAGTACAAGCCACGTTCCTGCACCCAGCCCTCGAAATCGGCGGCCGTGATCTTGTTGGGCGTGTTCAGCAGCGGGTGCTTGGGGTCGAGGAAGGTGGGCGGCGCCTCCTCCACGGTCACGCGGTCGCGGGTGATCTTGAACGGGTAGGGACCGAGCGTCGCCGGGTCGATCACGAAATCCGCCACGCCGGATACGCTGAAGCGCGGTGTGGTGTTGTATTGGATCACCAATGTGCCGCCATCCTCCACGTACTTCAGCAGTAGGGGATGGGCTTGCTTCAACTCCTTCGCGGTGTTGTAGGCACGGATACCGGTGACGATGGCATCGTACTTCTTCAGGCCTTCCGCGGTGATCAATGCGGGATCGATCATCTCCACGGTGACACCGAGCTGTTCCAAGGCTTGCGGCACATCATCGCCGGCGCCTTTGATGTAGCCCACGGTCTTCGCGGTGGTCTTGACATCCAGCGGCACCAGCTTCACTTCGGCGGGCGTGTAGTACACCTGCGGCATGATGTGCGGGTAGTCGATCTCGTGCAGCGTACGATCCGCCTTTCCCTTGGGGCCGACGAATTCGAACTGGGCCGCACCGGGCTTTGCGTTCGCCGAAGGCATCAGCTGGAAGGTGATGGTCTGCCGCTCATTGCGCTGCGCGATGTTCACGAGCTTGATGTCCTTCGTGGTGCCCCAGCCTTCGGGCAAGGTGACGTTGAGTTGGCCGGTAAGGCTGTCGGTGAGGGCTTCCACCTCCACCTCGATGGTCTGTGTGCCGCCGCGCGCGATCAGGTTGTTCACCTTCGGGATCACCGAGGCAACGGGTGTGACGTACACCGGGCGGATGCGTTCGCCGTCCACGCGATCGACCCATTTGTAGGTGGGGAGGACCGATCGCGATACAACGGCATTGGTGTCCGTGCTGGGCCGGATGAACATGTCGATCCTGCGTTGGTCAGCAGGCCGACCGATCTCTGATCCGGAATTCAGCTTGTATAGATTCCCATGAGGTTGCCGAAGCCAGAATGGTTCATCGACATAGTAGCTGGTAACCTGGTCCTCGAACGAAAGCGTCAATTTTCCGAAGGCCGGTATGTTCTTCGATCCCAGTTCGGGATACGCTTGCTCCCAATTCCTGTTCGTGGATGCATCCAATAGATGCAGAGGAACATCGCTCCGGTTCGTGATGACCATTTCTGAGGCCACATGCCCTTGACCGATCAAAGCGCGCGGTGCAATTGATTCGATGGAAAGGCCCAAGCAATCACCGATCGATCGGTTCACCTCATCCACCTTGTGGATCACCGGGTCCCAAACGCTCTTCGGGCTGGGCATGTTCTTCTGTAGATCGATCAGTCCGGGAATGCTTTTCGAGGGCTCCAAGGGGGAGTACACGGAGATCACTGATCGGATCCGCTCGTTGAACTCAGGTCTTCCGACCCGCCCCCACGTCATGTCGATCCCCTCGAACATGTCCTTCGTCTTCGGCCGGTCACCCTTCACGAACTTCAAGTATTCCAGCGATTCTCCGCGTGTTTCCGCCGCACCGAAACCTTGGCTCTTGTGCATACTACGGCTGCGCCCGGCGAGCTCGGTGTAGCTCAGGCCCAGTAACGGGTCGTAGCCGCCCACGTCCACGGTGAACCAATCCGGGTCGTTCTTGGCGAACTCGGCCAGGTCCTTCTTCCACCACGTACTGCCGTTGAAGAAGAGACGCCGCGGCTGCCACACCTCCAACCCTTCCTTCAGTTGTTCCGGAAAGGCCTTCGGATCACCGGCCAGGTCGAAGGCTTCTTCGGCGAGGATGGCGCTGGCCTCGTGGTGGCCGTGCCCCGCGCTGCGGTCGGGCGCGAAACGCGTGATGATCACATCGGGCCGGAACATGCGGATCACGCGCACCACATCGCTGAGCACTTCCTGCTTGCCCCACTTCTCGAAACTCTCGGCGGCGTTCTTGGAGAAGCCGAAGTCCACCGCGCGGGTGAAGAACTGCTCACCGCCATCGATGCGGCGCGCCTCCAGCAGTTCTTGTGTGCGGATGATGCCGAGCGCATCGCCCAGTTCGGGGCCGATCAGGTTCTGCCCACCCTCACCACGGGTTAGGCTGAGGTAGCCGGTGCGCACTTTCTTCCCGTTGGCGAGCCACGCGATCAGGCGGGTGTTCTCATCATCGGGGTGCGCGGCGATGTACAGCACGCTGCCCAGCACGTTGAGCTTCTGCATGCGGTGCAGGATCTCGGCGGCGTTGGGCTGTGCGGGGGGGCGTTGGGCGATGAGCGGAAGCGAGAAGGGGGCGAGATGAAGAAGGGCGACCGCGAGGAGGCGCAGTGCCCGGGAACGGCGGAAGTACATGGCCGCAAGGTACCCATTCGAGTGCCGGACACTGGTTCCGGATCACCCTGAACGATTCACCCCGTCCAAGCCTGATCCATGCTGCAGGTAGGTCTATTTTGTGACGGAATGGTCGGCGCTGAAAAGTGGATCTCACCGTTCCATCTGAGGGTGGGACTGTTGCTTCTCCTGCTGGGGGCGGTGCCGTTCACTGTCCACGCGGGATCGGGCCGTCCTTTGTCCACCGTAGCGGACCTGTTGTTGGATGGGGTTCAGGCCGGTGAGCGTTTCGGCGCCAGCATGGCCACGGCCGGTGATGTGAACGGCGACGGATACAGCGACCTGATCGTGGGCATGCCGGACCACGACAATGGCGCCTTGGTGGATGCTGGCCGGGTGATGGTGTTCCACGGCTCTCCAACGGGTCTTTCGGCCACACCTGCCTGGACCGCCGCAGGGACGTTGGCCAGTGCTCGTTTCGGGCATAGCGTTTCCACGGCCGGGGATGTGAATGGCGATGGCTATAGCGACATCATCATCGGTGCGCCGGGACATGCTGGGCAAGGCGCGGTGTTCGTGTACCATGGTTCGGCGCTCGGGCTACAAGCCACAGCCGCCTGGACCGCCCTGGGCGGGGAGGCCGGCGCAGGTTACGGCACCAGTGTGGCGCTGGCGGGCGATGTGAACAACGACCTCATCAGCGATGTATTGGTGGGTGCCCCGCTGGCCAACGAGGGTGGTGCCGACCGGGGCAAGGTGTATTGTTACCGGGGCTCGGCGGGTACGGGGGTGGTTACCGCACCCTATTGGACCTGGAGCGGTGTGCAGGACAATGGCCAGTTCGGGTTCAGTGTGGCCGGGGCGGGCGACCTCAACGGCGATGGTCGGAGCGATGTGGTGGTGGGGGAGCCGTATTTCGGAACCACTACCCCATTGGTCCGTGGCCGGGTCAGCATCTTCCATGGCAACGGCGCGGGATTGTCGTTGAACGGCACACGCGAGGGCCAACTGTCCAACAACCACTTCGGCTACGCGGTTTCCGCAGCGGGAGATATGAACGGTGATGGCTACGGCGAACTTCTCGTTGGTGCGCCGGGGGTCACCTCGGGGCGCGGCCGTGTATATGCTTACCGCGGTGGGGCCAGTGGTATCGAAGCTACGGCCACCTCGACATATACCGGTGGAACAGGCACCAATGGCCGGGTGGGCAGTGCCGTGGGCCTGGCCGGCGATGTGAACGGCGATGGTTATGCCGATGTGGTGGTGGGTGCGCCGTTGCACGACGGGACCTTCACCGATGCCGGCCAGGTGCTCTTGTTCATCGGGGCTCCGGGTACGGGATCGCACTTCGGCACCCCCTACCGCACCTTCACGGGCACCCAGGCCAACGCACAACTGGGTTACGCCGTGCATACCGCTGGCGATGTGGATGGGGATGGTGTCAGCGAATTGGTGTACGGCATGCCCGGGCATGGTGTGGGAGGCCGTGTCGCGGTGCATCTGGGAGGTCCGGAAGGGTTGCAGACCAGTGCGGTGTGGGCGCAGGAGTCCGATGTGGTGGATGCGGTGATGGGGTATTCCGTGGCGCACGCCGGTGATGTGAACGGCGATGGGTATGCCGATATCATCGTGGGGCTGCCCGGGATCAATGCAGCACGGCTGTACCTGGGTTCATCCTCGGGCACAGTATCGAGCGCCTCCTGGTCGGCCACGGGTTCTTCCGCTGGCGAACGGTTCGGAGAAGTGGTGCGAGGCGCCGGTGATGTCAACGGCGACGGGTATTCCGATGTGCTGATCGGCGCACCGGCCTATGATTCCTACAGGGGGCGAGCCTATGTGTTCCTGGGTTCATCAACAGGCCTGCAGGCCACGTACCACTGGCGTGGCACGGGAAGTGCCATACAGGTGCGTTATGGTGAAGGTGTGGCCAGTAGTGGGGATGTGAACGGCGATGGATACAGTGATATCGTGATCGGAGCCTCGCTGGAGGCTGGGGATCTGGGCACGGTCTACGCGTACTACGGAGGTCCATCCGGGATCCCGGCAACCGCGTCGTGGGTGGAGGTAGGGGGCCAGATGAATAGTTGGTTCGGAGAGAGCCTGGCCAGTGCTGGCGACGCGGATGGCGATGGGTATGATGACCTGCTTGTTGGGGCCATGCGCTATGACGAGGGCGGCCGTATGGAGTGTGGCGCGGTGTTCCTATACCGCGGGTCGCCTACCGGTCTTGAAGCGGCACCGACCAGGACCATCTACGGAGATCAGGCGGGTTGTGAGTTCGGGGTGGGACTGGCGTTCGCGGGCGATGTGAACGGCGACGGCTACAGTGATATCGCCATCGGTGCCTACCAGTACATGAACAGTGCGTGGAGCACGGGACGGGCCTATGTGTACCACGGCTCGGTGTCCGGTTATGCGGCCACGGAGGATTGGATGTCCTTCGACCCCACGGGTGGCTATTGGGGGATGTCCGTTGCCAGTGCCGGTGATGTGAACGGTGATGGTTATGGGGATCTGGTGGTCGGCAGTCCGTATTTCGCGCAGGGGTATTTGGATGAAGGGTGTGCAGTGGTATACCTCGGGTCGGCAACGGGCCTTGGTGCCACGCCAAGCTGGACCGCGGTCGGGGGCGCCACAGGCCGCCGTGCGGGCTACGCGGTGTGTGGGGCCGGTGATGTGGATGGCGATGGTTACGGCGATGTGGTGGTGGGTGTTCCGGAGTTCACCTCGGGGCAATCACGCGAAGGCCGTGCCTTGGTGTTCATGGGTGTGACCGACCAGGCACGGAAAGCACGCACCCGCCAGTACCGCACCGACCTGACCACCCCGGTACAGACCAGCAATGGCACGTTCGAATCGAGTTGTGGCTGGGGTGTAGGGCAGGAGGTGTGGTCGATCATGGGGCGCGCTCAGGTGAAGCTCGCATGGGAGTTCAAAGGCCACGGGCCACCGTTCCAAGGCAGTCCGTTCACGGGGTGGACAGGCAGCACAGGGCAGGATGCAGGCTGGGTGGATACGGGCCTGTCCGGATCGGAATTGAAGCGCACCCTGGCGACCACACCGGGCACCACATCGCACCCGGCCTGGCGTGTACGTGTTCGGCACCATCCGGCCACCCTGCTCGATGGTCGTGTGTACGGCCGGTGGTTCTACCATGGCTTGCACGACCAGC
Source organism: Flavobacteriales bacterium (assembly GCA_008016945.1). Next base: position 6,520 of record SSGN01000090.1, on the reverse strand, counting down.
AGGTGACGAGTGTGAAGTCCGATCTGGTATCCTGTGGTCCACTTCCGGTGGAATTGGTCAGTATGCAGGCCACCTGCACCGAGGGCGATGGCCGATTGGAGTGGGTCACCGCAACGGAGCGGAATTGCGCGCGCTTCATCATCGAACGTTCAGCGGACGCATGGACATGGGAGCAGCTGGGTGAAGTGGACTGTATCGGGTACTCCCAGTCCAGCCAGCGTTACGAGTATGTCGATCCGTTCCCGTCACAGTCACAGGCGTATTACCGGATCCGGCAGGTCGACGCGGATGGCGCGGTGCATCTGTTCCCCATGGTTTCCTTGGAGGGCTGTTCTCGTTCCTCCGGGACCATCTACGCCTGGCCGAACCCTGTGTCGGATGTATTGAATGTACGCTACGGCCCCATCCTGGGTTTGGATGGGACCGACCAGTGGGCGGAAGTGCTGGATGCGACCGGCCGTGTCGTGGAGAAGCGAACGATCGTTCCATCCGGGGTGTCATTGTCGATCCCGATGGCTGACAAGGCGCCGGGTGTATATGCGTTGGTGATCCGCAGCAGCGATGGCACGCTCCACGGGACCCTGCGCGTGGTGCGGGAGTAGCCCAAGCCGATCTCGTGCTTAGGGCGAGGATGGCGAATGCATGGCGTGTCCGTGCTCGGGGCAGGGAGTGCGCTCGTCGTCTTGGCCGGGATCCTGGGGCACTACGACATGTCCTCCGACCACCCCATGCGCTGTTCGCTCAGGATCTGGGCGATGGACTCCTTGTAATTCCGTCCGCTCAGCACGTGCTGTCCGTTGCTCATGGTGAACATGAACTCGTTGTTCCCGCTGTAGCGCGCGTTACGCACGTAGGTCATGTTCAGAATGTAACTGCGGTGCACGCGCACGAACCGCGCGGGGTCCAGCTCCGTCTCCACCATGTTCATGGTCATGCGGAGCAAGTAGTGCCGTGTCTTGGTCTGGAGGATCAGGTAGTTCCCTTCGGCCCGGATGTAGAGCACGTCCTTCACCGGTACTTTGTACTCGCGCCCTTTCTCCTTGATCACGAACTGCTCATTGTACTCCTTGCGCACGTTCAGGTGGTTCTGCATCAGGTCCATGAGCCGACCGGTGAGCTGCTTGTTATGCCGCATCTCGATCAAGTCCTTGGCGCGCGCCAAGGAGGTGAAGAAGCGTTCGTCGTCGTAGGGCTTCAAGAGGTAGTCCACGGCATTGAGGTCGAACGCCTTCAGGGCGTAGCGGTCGTGTGCCGTTACGAAGACCACGAAGGGCATCTTCTCCTGCGGGAGTTTGGCCATCAACTCCAACCCATTGGTCTGCGGCATCTGGATGTCCAGGTACATCAGCTCGATGTTCTCCTTGCGGATGGTCTCCAGGGCTTCGGTACCGTTGCGGCATTCGGCCACCACCTCGATGTCCGGATCGGTCTTGAGCATGCGCACCACCCGGGTGCGCGCGGCGGGTTCATCATCGACCACGATGGTGCGAATGATCCTCATGATAGGTTGAAGCCGTGATTGTCGTAAGGGATGGTGATGGTGACGCTGAATCCTTTCCCGGGTGAGGAGGTCACCACCATGTCACTGTTCTTGCCATAGAGCAGAGAGAGGCGCTCCCGAACGTTCCGCAGACCGATGCCACCGTTGCGGAATACCTCTTTCGGGTCACTGCAACCACGACCGTTGTCCGCCACGCGAAGCAGGAGGTCGTTCTGCCGTTTCATGGCTTCAATGGTGATCTCCATTCTGTCCGCGCTGTGATCGAGCCCATGCTTGATGGAGTTCTCCACCAACGGTTGGAGCATCATGCCGGGCACCAATGCGCCTTGGCACTCCGCCGGGATATCATAGTGCACCTGAAGCCGGTCCTTGAATCGGATGGTCTCAATGCCGAGGTAGTCGCCAACGTGGTCCACTTCCTGGATCAACAACACGCGTTCGGTGCGCTCCTCGTCCAGGGTGGTGCGCAGCAACTGCCCCAGGCGGGCGAGCACGGTGCGTGCGCTCTTCGAGTCTTCGTCCATCAATGCGCTCACGGTGTTCAAGGCATTGAACAGGAAGTGGGGTTGCAGTTGCTTCTTCAACGTGAGCAGCTGGGTGGTCTGCAGTTCGTTCTGGAGTTGGAGGACGCGGGTACGTTCCTCGCGTACCTGGCGGTGGGTCTCCATGTAGATCAAAAGCATGAGCAGGAAGCTGTATTCGATGAAGCGTTGAACAACGCCGCCGGGAATGCTGAGCAACAAGTTGTTGAACAGCTCCGGGCTCCACTGAAGGTAGCGCATGTTCTTCAAGAACAGCAGGAAAACGGCCGTGGTGGAACACTCGTGGAAGCAACTCAACAGCAGGCCCAGCACAAAATGGATGACCAGCGGTCGCCAGATGGGATGTCCTTTCAAGGGCCAGCGTTTGGACCATAGGGCGACCAACGGCAGCAACATGGCCCAAGCGAAGAAGTTCAGGTATGGTCCGGGCGCCTGGCGGAGCCAGTCGAACCGTTCGGGGGCCGTGCCCAGCTGTGTACGTCCGATGAACGAAGTGAAGACGAAGATGGTGGAAAGCAACCCCGACGCGAAGAACACCGTGCGCATGGGCACCGGCGAGTGGCCGAAATAGGCCCGGATGGCGGCAAGCACTTTCATCTTGAGCGGATCGCCTCGTCGCGCGTCCTTCCCGTGGGAACGAAGTTCATGGCCATGGGGGGGCGTTGGTCGGTCCCGCCAAGTTAATACGGCGGGTGATCGCTCAGTCCCCACCTTTTCCGCTGTTTCCCGTTGCATGCCGAGATCCCGATACAGGCCATGTTCAACCGGTCCATGACACTGGGTAGGTCAAGGTACCCGGTGGCGAGCCCTCGCTCCGGTTCGGACGGGACGGTCGGTGTGGAACGGGGTGGGGTGGCGCAGGGGCTCACAGCACCTCCGATCGTGACAACGAGCGGGCGATCTGGTCTTTGTAACTGCGTCCGCTCACGATGCGTTCCCCATTGGCCATGGTGAAGATGAATTCGTTGTTGCCGCTGTAGCGAGTGCTGCGCACGTGCATGGTGTTCACGATGTAGCTGCGGTGGATCCGCTGGAAACGGGCGGGGTCCAGTTCGGTCTCCACGGCGTTCATCGTCATGCGGTAGAGGAAGCCACGTTCGGCCAGCACGAGTTTCAGGTAGTTGCCTTCGGCGCGTAGGAAAACGATATCGTCCACGTGCACCACATGGTCGCGGCCTTTGTCGCGGATGGTGAAGGTCTCCACGAAATCGCTGTGCTCGTGCAGGTGGTCGCGGACCAGGTCCATGAGCCTTCCGGTCAGCTTGTCGCTGGTGTTCATGGCGATCAGTTTGCGCGCCTTGGCCACCGAGGCATGGAACCGTGTCTCGTCGTAGGGTTTGAGCAGGTAGTCCACCGCGTTCACCTCGAAGGCTTTGAGGGCGTACTGGTCGTACGCGGTGGCGAAGATGGTGGGTGGCATGCGGTCCGGGCCGATCCGTTTCACCACGTCGAAGCCGTTCATCTGTGGCATCTGCACATCGAGCAGTACCAGGTCCGGTTTGTGCTTCAAGATGGCGAGGATGGCCTCGTTGCCGTTGCGGCAGCTGGTCACCACCTCCAGGGTGGCGTCCTGCGCAGCGAGTTCCATCAGGCGCTCACGTGCATCGGGTTCATCGTCAACGATGATCAGTCGTGTCCGTTTCATAGGGGGAGAGGTCCTTGTTCGTATGGGATCATCAGGTCCACGCGGAAGCCACCAGCGGGTGGTGCGGTGGCGGTCATGGAGGCGTTTTCCCCGTAAAGGGTCCGTAGTCGTTCGCGCACGTTACGCAGGCCAATGCCGCCGCGGTCCAGGGCACGGCCCACATCGGCGCATCCCGGGCCGTCGTCCAGTACGCTAAGGAGGAGCGAGCCGTTGGTCCGGTCGGCGATCACGGTGATGCGCACAGGGTCCTCCACGGCATCCAGGCCATGCTTGATGGCATTCTCGGCAATGGGTTGCAGCACCATGGAGGGTACCAGCGCAGCGCCCAGGTCATGCGGGATCTCATAGTTCACGGAAAGCCTGTCGCGGAACCGGACCGCCTCGATCCCCAGGTAGTTGCCCACGTGCTCCAGCTCTTGCGCGAGCTCCACTTTCTGCTGGCGTTCGCCATCGAGCGAGGCGCGCAGCAGATGGCTCAGCCGTCCGATCATGCGCCGAGCGCCATCGGGCTCGCGGCCCACCAACGCGCTTACGCTGTTGAGGGTATTGAACAGGAAGTGCGGCTGCAGCTGCTTCTTCAAGGCATGAAGCTGGGTGATCTGGAGTTCGTTCCGAACCTGAAGCAGCTGTTCGTGTTCCACACGTTTCTGGCGCGCATTCTCCAACGCCACCATCACGCCCATCAGCACCCAGTATTCCATGGTGCGCGAAAGGATGGCCGGGGCCAATGCGCTGTATGCCCAGCTGCGATTCGCGGGATCGGTGAAGTCGAAATCGCCGATGTGCTGGAGGATCCCATAGTAGATGGCCGAGGTGATCAGCTCATGCACCGTGGCGATCGCCAGGCTGAAGCCGATGTGGATCAAGATGGTGCGTAACACAGGTCGTACCTGGAACGGCCAACGCAAGAGGATGGAATACACCAGTGGGCACAGCAAGGCCCAGAAGAGGAAGTTGAGGTAGGGCACCGGTGCCTCGCGCCACCAGTTGAACTCGCCCATGTTCTTCAGGTCGGAGTACACGAAATGGTGCATGTACGCCTGGAACAGGAACAACGTGGCCAGCACCCCGCCGGTGATCAGCACGGTACGGTAGCGGATGGGCACACGTTGGAAATAGTTCATCGCCATTGCGAAAGGACCTCTGAACCGTTGGGCAAGGAAGGAGAGGTCATTCGGTGCTTCGAGAGGACCGGCTCAACGGCTGGTCATCCTACGGAGCAAGACGAAACTATACCCGCCTCGCGGCGTCTACCTGCGAAAAGTTGATGGGCGGCAAAGGCCGGGATGAACGGTTCGTGGGCAGGATGGTGTTCCTCTGGCCATGGCTCGCGCGCCTCCCATAACGGCACTGGGGACACCTACGTTCTGGGCCAGCTGCACTCATACCATTTGGACATCGGAAGTACGGCCGAGGGTGCGCGGCTATCCTTTCACAGTCCAATACGAAGGGCCTGTTGTAAGGCCGAAGGCGTGGACTGCACGGAGCGAAACTGCCGGTGGACGAGTTTGAGGAGATCCATACAGGCTGTACGGAAGAGGACGATCGGAGAAGGCTTGAAGGATCAACGCGTAGGTGGATCGGCCGCCACAAGGATGTTCAACGATCATGGATCGCGCGTTGCGCACCACACCACATGGCACGGCATAGCACCTGTGCGGGCCTCTCCTCCGCGTAGGCCGATAGCTCACCGGCGGTCCAACACCACGAAGCTGAAGGCATGCGCGTGCCTTTCGTTGGCCGGGTGATGTTCGCGCGACCGTTCCGTCCAGTCGGCGGGGTCGATGGAAGGGAAGTGGGTGTCGCCCGCGATATCGGCATGCACCAACGTGAGGTACAGGCGCTGCACGTCGTGCTTCTCCAGCGCCTCGCGGAAGATCTCCCCGCCGCCGATGATGAAGACCTCGGACTCGTTGGCCTCGGCCGCGATGCGCAGCCCTTCTTCCACCGAGCCGATCACCAGGGCGCCCGGTGCTTCGTAGGCGGGGTTGCGCGTCACCACCAGGTTCACGCGGTCCTTCAGCGGTCGGAACCGCGGTGGTATGCTCTCATAGTTCTTCCGCCCGGTGATCACGTGGTGGCCCTGGGTGATCCGCTGGAAATACTTCAGGTCATCGGGCAGGTGCCAAGGCAGGTCCCCGTTGATACCGATGGTGCCGTTGTCCGCCACGGCGGCGATAGCGCTGATGATCATACGCTCACGGAGGCTTTGATGTGCGGATGCGGGTCGTAGTCTTTCAGCGTGAAGTGCTCGAAGCGGAAGGCGAAGAGGTCGGTCACGCTCGGATCGATCTCCATGGTGGGCAGCGGGCGTGGTTCGCGGGTGAGTTGCAGTTTCGCCTGCTCGATGTGGTCGTTGTACAGGTGCACGTCGCCGAAGGTGTGTACGAACTCGCCGGGCTTCAATCCGCACACCTGCGCCACCATCAGCGTGAGCAGCGCATAGCTGGCGATGTTGAAGGGCACCCCGAGGAAGGTGTCGGCACTGCGCTGGTACAGCTGGCAGCTGAGCTTGCCATCGGCCACGTAGAACTGGAACAAGCAATGGCACGGCGGAAGCGCCATGTTCGGCACATCGGCCGGGTTCCAAGCGCTCACGATCAGGCGGCGGCTATCCGGGTTCTTCTTGATCATGGCCACCAGGTCGCTGATCTGATCGATCGTGCGCCCATCGGGAGCTGCCCAGCTGCGCCATTGATAGCCGTATACAGGGCCGAGGTTGCCGTTCGCATCAGCCCACTCATCCCAGATCTTCACGCCATTCTCCTGCAGGTACTTGATGTTCGTGTCACCCTTCAGGAACCAGAGCAATTCGTGGATGATGCTCTTGAG